>CAIUKU010000339.1 GCA_903899825.1 uncultured Bacteroidales bacterium
CTAAATTCATTATATACTGCTTCATAATATTAATTATATTTCAAAATAAAGACAATGCTTTCAAAATATTATTATTTTTGCAATAATAATATTTAAGTATCTCAGTTTTTATATAAAATATTTTTTGAAAATGAAAAAAATTCAAATGGTTGACTTAAAAAGTCAATACGAAAAAATTAAACCGGAAATAGATAAGGGAATTCAGGAAGTTATTGATAATTGTGCATTTATAAACGGACCTGCTGTTCATGGATTTCAGGCTGATCTGGAAAAATATTTAGGTGCAAAACACGTAATTCCTTGTGCCAATGGTACAGATGCACTACAGGTTGCTATGATGGCATTAGGTTTACAACCCGGTGATGAAGTGATTACCGTTTCCTTTACTTTTATTGCAACTGCTGAAGTAATTGCTTTATTAGGTTTAACACCGGTTTTGGTGGATGTGGATCCTGATACTTTTAATATGTCTATCGCATCCCTCAAAAAAGCGATTACACCAAAAACCAAAGCTATTGTTCCTGTTCATTTATTCGGACAATCTGCAGATATGGAAGCTATTATGGAAATTGCAAAAGAAAATAATTTATATGTAATTGAAGATACTTGTCAGGCAATTGGTGCTGATTATATTTTTAAAGACGGCAGCAGAAAAAAAGCAGGAACCATCGGACACATTGGTTGTACTTCATTCTTCCCCTCTAAAAACCTCGGTTGTTATGGCGATGGCGGTGCTATTTTTACCAATGACGATGAACTGGACAAACAAATGAGAATTGTTGTGAACCATGGAATGGTTGTTCGCTATTATCACGATTATATTGGTGTAAATTCCAGACTCGACAGCATACAGGCTGCGATTTTAAGGGTTAAATTGCAACACCTTGATTTATATGCAAAAGCGCGTAATTATGCTGCAAATTATTACAATACTGCATTTGCCAATAATTCAAAAATAAGCACACCTGTTACTGCAAAAAACTCTACCCATGTTTTCCATCAATATACCCTGGTATTAAATAATGTTGACAGAACAGGATTGCAAAATTTCTTAGCTGCAAAAGATATTCCGGCAATGATTTATTATCCGGTTCCTTTGCATTTACAGAAAGCCTATATTGACAGCCGTTATAAAACAGGTGACTTCCCTGTTACAGAAGCTCTTTGTGCATCTGTAGTTTCTTTGCCCATGCATTCAGAATTAGATGAAGAGCAATTGAAATACATTACCGATAGCGTGTTGGAATTTATAAATAAATAATTAATTCATAACTTAGACTCAAAGGCAGTTTAATTTTTTAACTGCCTTTGTGTCTTTGTAGTATATAAAATAGCATGCAAAAAGAATATTTTGCCCATGAAACTGCCATCATCGATGAAGGTTGTAAAATTGGGAAAGGCACTAAAATATGGCATTTTACACATATTATGGCCAATTGCATCATTGGTGAAAATTGTAATTTCGGACAAAATGTAGTTGTTTCTCCAGAAGTAATTCTGGGAAGAAACGTAAAGGTACAAAACAATGTTTCGATTTATACTGGTGTTATTTGTGAAGATGATGTTTTTTTAGGTCCTTCTATGGTATTCACCAATGTGACCAATCCCCGCAGTGCTGTAAACCGTAAAAGTGAATATGCGAAAACCATCGTTAAGCATGGAGCAACCATAGGTGCCAATGCTACGATAGTTTGCGGTCATGATATCGGAGAATTTGCCTTTATCGGAGCTGGTGCTGTAGTTACAAAAAATGTAGCAGCCTATGCTCTTATAGTAGGCAATCCTGCCCGTCAGATAGGTTGGATGAGTGAATATGGACAAAGACTGAGTTTTGACAAATTCGGTATAGCAGTATGCCCAGAAAGTAAAGAAAAATACAAACTGGAAAACGGTAAAGTTTCAAAAATTGATTAAAATGAATAGCATGCAAAAACCCATAAAATTTGGTTTAATCGGAGCAGCAGGTTATATTGCGCCCCGCCATATGAAAGCAATTAAAGAAACGGGTAACGAATTGGTAGCTGCTTTGGATAAATTCGACAGTGTTGGAATTATCGACAGTCATTTCCCTAATGCTGCTTTTTTTTTGGAAGCAGAGCGTTTTGATCGCCATCTGGACAAACTCCGCCGACAGGGAGAAAATAAAATTGACTATGTAAGTATTTGTTCTCCTAATTATTTGCATGATTCTCATATTCGTCTGGCACTTCGCAACGATGCTCATGCTATCTGTGAAAAACCACTGGTACTTAATCCCTGGAACATCGATAGCCTTGAAATACTTGAAAAAGAAACCGGTAAAAGAATTTTTAATATTCTGCAATTGCGATTACATCCTTCTATCATTGCCTTAAAACAACAAATAGATGCTGATCAGTCAGGAAAAATATATGATGTTGATCTGGCATATATTACCAGCAGAGGAAGCTGGTATCATTATTCATGGAAAGGCGACAACGCCAAATCAGGAGGCATAGCCACCAATATTGGTGTTCATTTTTTTGATATGTTGTGCTGGATTTTTGGAGATGTAAAAGAAAATATTGTTCATACTTACGAAACCGAAAAGGCAGGTGGTTATCTGGAACTTAAAAAAGCCCGTGTTCGTTGGTTTTTAAGTATCGATTACAACGACATCCCCGAAAACATTAAAACAACAGGACAACGCACTTACCGTTCGATTACTGTTGATAAAAACGAAATTGAATTCAGTGGTGGATTCACTGATTTGCATACCCAGTCATATCAACATATTTTAAGCGCACAGGGTTTTGGTTTGTCAGAAGCACGCAATTCGATTCAGATTGTACATGATATCAGGCATAAGGAGGCCATAGGTTTAAAAGGAGACTATCATCCTTTTTTAACAAAATAAAGGTATAAAATGAAGTAAGTTGTTCAGTAAATTATTATATTTGCGATGAACGAATGAAGATCTTAGAGTAAGAAACAATATTCTGGCTGAACTTCAAAAATTTAAAAAATTGATAATTGTTGTTCTAGAATCAAACTTTAATATAATAAAATTATGAAAATATTAGTTACAGGTGGAATAGGCTATATTGGCTCACATACAGTAGTTGAATTGATGAACCTCGGACACATCCCGATTATCATTGATAATTTAGTAAATTCAGATATCGAGGTACTCGATCGTATCGAAAAAATTACGGGAAAGCGACCTATTTTCGAAAAAGTAGAAATGTGTAACTTTGATGAAATGCACAGACTTTTTGAAAAATACCCTGATATTGATGCAGTTATTCACTTTGCTGCACTTCTTTTAGTTGAAGAATCAGTAGAAGAACCTTTAATTTATTATTACAACAATCTGACCTCGACCATTAATTTATTGCAATGCATGGCAGAGTTCAATATTAATAAAATTGTATTTTCTTCATCCTGTACAGTTTATGGGGAGCCGGACAACCTTCCTGTTGATGAATTTGCCCCCATCAAACCAGCGATGTCTCCCTATGGGAATACCAAGAAGATTTGTGAGGATATATTAACAGATACGGTAAAAGCAACAGATATCCGTTGTATAATGTTAAGATACTTCAATCCGATTGGAGCACATGAAACCGCTTTAATTGGCGAATTCCAGGATGGTCCGCCTCATCATCTCATTCCATATATAACCGAAACTGCGTTTGGTAAACGTGAAAAACTACGAATATTTGGCAATGATTATAATACACCTGATGGTACCTGCCTCCGCGATTATATTCATGTGGTGGATATTGCCATTGCACATATTGCTGCTATCGAAAGGATGATGAAGAATACCGATAAAAACATAGAAGTTTTTAACCTTGGAACCGGTATTGGTTATTCGGTCCTGGATATGGTTAATGCATTCGAAACAGCTACTGGCATAAAAATCAACTACGAAATAGTTCCTCGCCGTGCTGGGGATGTTGAAGCAGTTTATGCTGATACACATCGTGCCAACACAGAACTGAACTGGAAAGCTGAACGCACACTCGAAGAAATGATGCGCTCAGCCTGGAAATGGGAAAAAGCTTTAGCCGGGGAAAAATAAGATATAATTGATTGCCTCAAATAAGTGAGCATATCATTAAAAAGCCGAGAGTTTTTATTTGCTATCGGCTTTTTGATTTTGTAAAAAACAGTATTACATGATATATTAGGAAGAATAATTGAAGATTGAGTTGAAGCTGATTATCCTTCAATCCATTACCATTGTTCGTTATCTGATGATTCTTTTTCCATTAATTATTTACTTGCAATTTTGATAGTGTTTCTGTGATTTTTTAATAAAAAAAAGCATAAAATATAAATACTTTATGCTTTTTATGCTTTATTATAAAAATGGTAATATATAAAATCAGGATATTTTAGCACATAAGAACTCTCGATTCATACGGGCAATATTTGCTACTGAGATATTTTTAGGGCATTCTGCTTCGCAGGCATAAGTATTGGTGCAATTCCCAAAGCCTAGTTCATCCATTTTTGCAACCATTGCTTTAACCCTGTCTTTCGCTTCAATTTTACCCTGAGGAAGCAAGGCAAACTGAGAAACTTTAGCGGCCACAAACAACATAGCTGAGGCATTTTTACATGCTGCAACACAAGCACCACATCCTATACATGCTGCCGCATCCATAGCTAATTCCGCATCATTCCTGTTTACGGGAATAGAATTGGCATCTGGTACACCACCGGTAGTAACAGAAACATAGCCACCTGCCTGAATAATCTGATCAAAGGCATTGCGGTTGATCATTAAATCTTTAATTACTGGAAATGCTTTAGAACGCCAGGGTTCGATAGTAATGGTATCACCATCTTTAAATTTTCGCATGTGTAACTGGCAGGTTGTAATTTCATCATCTGGTCCGTGCGGTCGTCCATTGATGTATAAACTACACATTCCACAGATTCCTTCGCGACAATCGTGGTCAAAATTGATAGGTAACTGAACTTTATCTATTAAACTCTCATTCAATATATCCAGCATTTCTAAAAAAGAACAGTCTGCTGAAATATTTTGAATTTTATAAGTTTCGAATTTTCCTTTTGCTTTTGGATTTTCTTGTCTCCAAATTTCTAATGTTAAATTCATCTATGTATGATTTTAAATTATTTATAAAACAAATTATTTGTAATCCCTTTGTTTGACTTCAATTGATTCATAAACCAAGGGTTCTTTATGAAGTTCAGGTAATTGACCATCTCCTTTATATTCCCAGGCGCCTACAAACATAAAGTCGGCGTCATTTCTCAATGCTTCGCCCTCAGGTGTTTGATATTCTTCCCTGAAATGTCCTCCACAGGATTCATTTCTTTGTAAAGCATCTAAAGCCATCAGTTCACCTAATTCAATGAAATCAGCAACACGGCATGCCTTTTCGAGCTCTGTATTCACTCCGTTTGTTTCTCCCGGTATGCGTAATTCTTTCCAGAATTCTATTTTAAGAACGCGGATAAGTTCAACAGCTTTTTCTAATCCTTCTTTGGTTCTTCCCATTCCCACATATTCCCACATAATATGTCCCAGCTTTTTATGGAAATGATCTACAGATTTGCTTCCTTTGATGTTCATTAATTTGTTGATACGTTCTTTAACATCTTCAAGGGTTTTATTAAATTCAGGTAAATCAGTCGACATCCGCGGAACTTTTATATCTTTTGAAAGATAATTCTGTAAGGTATAAGGTAATACAAAATATCCATCTGATAATCCCTGCATTAAAGCAGATGCTCCCAAACGGTTGGCTCCATGATCTGAGAAATTAGCTTCACCAGCACAGAACAATCCTTCAATACTTGTTTGTAATTCGTAATCAACCCAAACACCTCCCATGGTATAATGAACGGCAGGATATATCATCATTGGATTTTCATATGGATTTTCATCAACAATTTTATTGTACATCTGGAACAAATTGCCATATCTTTCTTCAATTACATCTTTACCCAATCTCTTTAAAGAAGCAGCAAAATCAAGGTAGACAGCCAAACCTGTATTTCCAACCCCATAACCAGCATCACATCTTTCTTTGGCAGCCCTGGAAGCCACATCGCGTGGAACTAAATTACCAAATGCCGGATATCTTCTTTCTAAAAAATAATCACGATCTTCTTCTTTAATGTCTTTTGCTTTCAATTGCTTATTGCGAATTTTCTCAGCATCTTCTTTGTTTTTGGGTACCCATATCCTTCCATCATTACGTAAACTTTCACTCATTAATGTAAGCTTGGATTGATAATCTCCATGCACCGGAATACAGGTAGGATGAATCTGAACATAACTGGGATTGGCAAAAAAAGCACCTCTTTTGTAAATTTGCCATGCAGCACTGGTATTAGAATTCATGGCGTTGGTTGATAAGAAATATACATTGCCATAACCTCCGGTAGCAATCACAACAGCATGACCGAAATGTTTTTCGAGTTCCCCTGACACAAGATTTCTGGAAATAATACCTCTTGCTTTTCCCTCAATAACTACCAGATCCAGCATTTCTCTTCTGCTGAACAATTCAACATTACCTAATTTTATCTGATGACTTAACGCTCCATATGCCCCTAAAAGCAATTGTTGTCCGGTTTGTCCACGGGCATAAAAAGTCCGGGAAACCTGAGCACCTCCAAAGGAACGGTTGTCAAGTAATCCACTATAATCACGGGCAAATGGAACTCCTTGTGCAACGCATTGATCAATAATAGAACTACTAACTTCTGCCAACCTATAAACATTTGCTTCCCTTGCCCTGTAGTCGCCTCCTTTTATAGTATCATAAAATAAACGATATACACTATCTCCATCATTGGGATAATTTTTTGCTGCATTTATACCCCCTTGAGCTGCAATACTATGTGCCCTTCTTGGGCTATCTGATATACAGAATATTTTTACTTTAAATCCCATTGCACCCAAACTGGCTGCAGCAGAGGCACCAGCTAAACCGGTTCCTACTACAATTATATCTAATTTTGACTTATTTGGCGGATTAACAAGATTCTGATGAGATTTATAATTTGTCCATTTATCGGCTAAATCACCTTTTGGTATTTTTGAATTTAACTTTGACATAATTTTTTATTTTTAAACATTGAAAAAAAGAAAGTAAATAGGAATAACAGTAAACCCTATAACAATGAAGATTGAATAAAAAGTTCCAAATCTCTTTATACATGGAGTGTAAACAGGATGATTGATGCCTAATGACTGAAATGCAGACTGAAATGCATGGTTCAAATGGAATCCAAGTATTACTATTAATACAATGTACAATATTGAATAAGCATTGATTGCAAATAATGCCTTAGCAACTTTATAAAAATCAGGCTCCTCGCCATCTAATGTAAAAGTTGCTTCAACCCAACCCATTTTCATGAAATAGAAATTGATGAAGTGGATTATTAAAAAAATTAACACTACTGCACCTGTATAAATCATATATTTCGAAAAAAATGAAGTGGTTGATTTATTAGCAGATTTATATGAAACCGGTCGGGAAAGCCAGTTTTTTATCTGTAAAACGATGCCTAAAAAAATATGGATTAAAATGCCGAGAAATAAAAATAACTCAAAAAATTTAACAATATAGTTTGTACCCATAAAATGAGCAGCAGCGTTGAACCATTCACCTCCATCGTCTCTTAATAAACAGAGATTTATTGCAAGGTGAATTACTAAAAAAGACATCAAAAAAATTCCGGCTATTGCCATAAAATATTTCTTTGACAGAGAAGAATAATTTAAATAAG
>CAIUKU010000340.1 GCA_903899825.1 uncultured Bacteroidales bacterium
GACCCATATTTATGCTTTAAATGATTATTAATAGGATTATATATTTTTAAATAATTGATTTATAAAAAATAACAAATTATTCATTTCCATATTTACTATTTACACTTAATATCTTTCCACCATTGATTAAACTTTTGGCTGCTGTCTTTTAAATTTACCTGTTCTCCAATCATGGGTGTAATGATAGTGAGATTTGCTTGAATATTCAATGCAGTAATTCTTATTAATGGCTCGTCCCACGCATGAAGTGCCAATGCAAACTTTGAGGAATGTACCGGAAATAATCTTTTTGCATTTAAATCTATTGCTGCCTGTATTACTTCTTCGGGTTTCATGTGAATGTATTTCCAATAGTCATTATACTGTCCGTTTTCCAATATTACTAAGTCAAATTCTCCGAATTTTTTACCAGTTTCAGCAAAATGTGTATCATAGCCACCATCTCCTCCAATAAAAATTTTTAAAGATGGTGTTTGAAAAACGAAAGCTGTCCAGAAAGATTTGTTCCGGATAAAACTTCTACCTGAAAAATGTCTTGCAGGAACTGTATATGCTGTAAATCCACTATCCAGTATTATTTTTTCATTCCAGTCTCTTTCAAAAATGATTGTTGGATCAAAACCCCAGTATTCCATTGTTTCGCCTAAGCCAAAACTACAAATAATTTTTTTAATTTTTGGCTTTAATAGCAGCAGTGTTTTATAATCCAAATGATCCCAATGGTTGTGAGTAATAAAGAGATAATCAATTTCTGGAATATCGTCTGCTGAATAAACATCAGATCCTTTGAAAGCCTTGTTGGTGAATGAAAGGGGAGATGCTGATCCACTTAATACAGGATCCACTAAAACTTTTTTTCCATCTATTTGAATAAAGTATGAAGAATGTCCAAACCACACCAAGATATCATTCGTCTTATCTAAATTTAATAAATTCGTCTTTTTGGATGGAATTTCACCATAAGGTTTGTTTTTAACAAACATGAATTCTTTAATTACTTTCAGTATATTGACTCCTTCAACCATAACAGTTGTATAGTTCAGATTATGAAATGCTCCATTTTTATAATGAGGCGAGTTTTTTATTTTTTCAAGTCTTACACCACTCGGATTTTTGCCAAATTTGGGATGTTGAAGGAATGCAAATATACTAATAATCAATATGATGATAAAAGAAAGTAAAATATTCATAATTTGTTTAAATGTTTTTTGTTTACTGCTTAAGTAAAGTTTTTTAATGTAATCTACAGAACTTGAATATTAAGATACTGATTGCATTAAATAGTTTTTCGATTAAACAAGTCTTTATATAATAAGTTCATCATTATAAGCTATTAGTAGGGATTTTGTCATAAATCGCATTTACTAATTGAACTTTCATCTACCATCATTTAAGCAATTGTTAAGTGGCAATTTCCATTCTAATTTTTCTATTCTTGATTTTTTCATTTTTAATTAGTTGAATGGTTTTTTGTATTTTATTTGCTTTAATAGCTGCATAAGCTGAATGATCCAGCACTTCTATTTTTCCTAATTCATCTTTATGTAATTGACCTTTCTGTAAAAGCATTCCTACAATATCCATTTTACTGATTTTGTCTTTTTTCCCTGCAGCAATATAAAGTGTTTCCCATTCATTAGCCTCTGGTAAAATTAATTTACCTGGCAATTTTTCTTCTTCTGGTGTTCTGTCAAGGAATTTTGGCAAATAATCTTTATTATCAAGTAAAAAGTATGCAGTTCCGTTTGCGTTCATTCTGGCAGTTCTGCCATTGCGATGTATCATTATTTCTTCAGTTGGTGGTAAATGATAATGAATAATTGCTTCAATTTCTGGAATATCTAAGCCTCTTGATGCTAAATCAGTTGTAATCAATATTCTGACACTTCCGTTTCGAAGTTTTATCAATGCTTTTTCTCTGTCAATTTGTTCCAGACCACCATGATAAAAACTATGTTTTATGTTGTAAACATATAATTGATCTGATATTCTGTTTACTGCTTCCCTATGATTACAAAATACGATGCATGATTGGGTATTAATCTTAGACAACAAAAGTACGAGTGATTTTACCTTGTCTAGTCCTTCAGTTTTTACTGATTTTAAAACCAATGAAGATTTTAACTCCTGATGTTCAGTGGTGTAGTTTAAAGATATACTATTTTTTATCCCTACAAATGAAGGGATTTCATTTAAAGTAGTAGCTGATGTTAATATGCGTTTTTTAAGTTGTTTACATTGTTTAATAATGAAATCCATTTCTTCTTTGAAACCCAGTTCAAGAGATTTGTCAAATTCATCTAAAATAAGTGTATGTACATGCTTAAGTGTCAAACTCTTTTGATGTAAGTGCTGGACAATTCGTCCGGGTGTTCCCACTAATACAGCAGGAGGAATCAATAGATTATTTTCTTCAATGCGAACCGAATGACCTCCATAACAACAACTGATTTTATGTGAAGTACTCATTTGTTTGAACACTTTCTCAATCTGTATGGCTAATTCTCTGGAAGGAACCAGTATTAATACCTGTACTTCATTTTGATCAGCTTTTATCAATTGCAAAACCGGTAATAAGAAACCAAGGGTTTTCCCTGAACCAGTAGGAGAATTGAGAATAACATCATTAGGTGTTGTAATAGCTTCTATACAAGCATGCTGCATTTCATTCAATGCTAAAATGTTAAAATTTTGAAGAATAGATGTGTAGTTCATGGTAATATTGGTTCTGGTGATATTATATTTTTAAGTGAAGGATAAATTTATTTTGCAAAGTTAATCCATTCTACATAGAATTTGGATATTGTTAATCAATAAATTATATAAATATGAAACAAACATCTTCTCATGAGAATATTTGAGTTAAGCAATTTGTATATATTATCCGGATTTTACCAATTAAAACATTGAAGTTTTGAAAAGCTCAACGAATTGGTTTACTCAGGTTCATTTAAAAATCGTAACAAGCAGATATACTTTAGTTTGATTTTTTTTATCAAATCTAGATGCAATAAAGTAAACGATTATATATATTTAAATGAGCATTTTCAAATAAATATTTTTCCGGAAAATCTGAATAAAGAATTAAAAAATAATAATGGAATAAATTATAACATCAATGCTGATTTACAGCTAGGGCAAAAACCGGTATTTTTCTGATCGATATCTTCCACATAGGTTACGGATCTCATTACACAATCCGTTACTGAACAATGAATCAGGCCAAAAGTATGACCTAGTTCATGGATTATTTCTTTAGCAATACGATCTAAAAGCAGACTTTTATCAGCTTCAATGCCATAGCGTTCGTTACTCAATCTGAAAAATGAAACAATTCCTGTTCGACCACCCAAAAATGCTTGCCCGAATATATAGGTAAAAATTGGTATGAATAAATCAACATTAAACAAGCCAATGGTTTTTGTTTCTTCGCTAGCATAAAGTTTTTCCAGCTGATACAATAATTTATTTGCATCATATTGACGGCGTGCAGGATCATAATAATCACTTAAATCAATATGTCCGTCATTTATCTGAACTGTAAGAAGAAATTCACGATAAATAGAATCTGTGATCACTTTTAGAAAATCCTGATCATAATAACCGAAAGAAATAATATTGATGTGTTGCAGTTTCATTCAAAAAATATTATTGAAATACTAAATTATTTCTTTCGGTTTTATCAGGTGTCAATTTTTTTATATGAATAGTTTATTTAGCAGGGTTTAAATTATATTTCTTTATTTTATTATAAAGTGTTACCCTGTCAACCTTTAATGCTTTGGCTGAACGTGAAATATTCCACTCGTATTTGCTTAGAATCAGATTGATGTGATTTTTTTCCAAATCATCAAGACTTTCGAGAGATGAGGTTGATATATTTTTTTCTAAAGGTAGATCTTTTAGCGCAATTTTTTTTCCATTACCAACAACTATTGCTCTCTCAATCATGTTTTCAAGTTCTCTTATATTACCAGGGAAATCAAATTCTTCCAATCGTTTTTTAGCAGCATTATCAATAGGAATCAATGGTTTATTCATTGAAGTGCAATATTTTTTAATAAAATAATCTGTAAGCAAAGGGATATCACTTTTCCTTTCTCTTAAAGGAGGAAGGTGAATATTTACAACATTCAGGCGATAATATAAATCCTCACGAAAACTACCTTCATCCACCATAAGTTTCAGATTTCTATTGGTAGCACAGATAACCCTGAAATCAGAACTGATTTCTTTATTTCCACCAACCCGAATAAAAGATTTTGTTTCTATTACGCGTAATAATTCAACCTGCATTTTGGATGAAATTGTAGCAATTTCATCTAAAAAAATAGTTCCGTTGTCTGCCATTTCAAAACGTCCTTTTCGATTGTACATGGCACCTGTAAAAGCTCCTTTTTCGTGTCCGAATAATTCACTTTCCAGCAAGCTTTCAGTAAGGGCTCCGCAATGAACACTCACCAAAGGGAAATATCTTCGCGAAGAATTTGAATGAATTGCTTTGGCAATAAGTTCTTTACCTGTTCCGCTTTCTCCCGTTATAATCACAGAAGAATTTGATTGAGAAACGTTTTCTACTTCATGAAGTATTTTTTTCATTGCTTCACTGTTGCCAATTAAATCGTCGACATTTTCTAACGTGACCACTCTTTCTTTTAAAGTTTCATTCTCTTTAATTAATGTAATTTGTTTTGTTGCGTTTCTGATAAGGTGAGATAGATCGTCTGGATCAAAAGGTTTGGTAATATAATCAAAAGCTCCGTCTTTTAATGCCTGAACGGCTGTATCAACAGTAGCAAATGCTGTCATAACGATAACTATTGCATCACTTTTTAATGATTTAATTTTTCTAAGCATTTCCAATCCATCCATACCTGGCATTTTAATATCAGCAAGAATAATATTAAAATTATCGAATTCTAGTTTTGATAATGCAGTTTTTGCATTTTCAGCACATTCGACATAATAACCGTCTTCAATAAACCAATTATAAAGTGAGTCTCTGACGGACTCTTCATCATCAACAATTAATATTGAAATTTTTTTATTCATTGCTAATTTTTTTAATTTCTTTTTAAAGGTAATACTATTGAAATTGTAGTTCCTTTTCCAAGTTCTGATTTTACATCTGTTTTTCCATTGTGGCTTTGCACGATACCATGAACAATAGACAAGCCTAATCCAGTTCCCCTTGTATTGTATTTGTAGAAAAGAATGGTTCAAAAATATGAGGGATGTCTTCTTCAGCAATTCCTGAACCATTATCAATAATTTCAAGGCTGATATGCTCTTTGTCAGGATTAAAAGTTTTAAATATAACTTCCCCATTTTCCGATACTGCTTCAGAAGCATTTACCAATACTGCAATGCAAGCTTGTTTGATCTGATTAGGACTGCAATATACAACATCTTCATGAGCTGAAAAATCTTTGATAAAAATTATCTTGGCAATTTTCATGGCATGATTCATTAATTCACTTGTTTCTCCTAATATCTCATGAATATGTTTATATTCAAAAAAATTCTGATCTTTTCTTGAAAAATCCAATAACCCTTTTACAATGTCACCACAACGTTTGGTTTCATTTTCAATCATTTTTAAATGTTTTAAAACGATTTCTTTTTTACCAGATTCAATATCTTGATTAAGAAGCTGTTTATGAACCAATTTAGTGTAAATTAAAATACCCGATAGCGGATTATTGATCTCATGAGCTACTGAAAGTGATAATTTCCCCAATGATGCAATTTTTTCAATATTGATCAGTTCATTTTGAGCTTGTCCTAATTCTTCAGATTTAATCCTGACTTTATATTCAAGCTGTTGCGACCAATTTTGTAATTCGTTGTTAGCAAGCTGTAAATGATCAAGCATATCATTAAATGCCTCTGAAACCATTCTCATATCGTCCAATTGATTAGGTGTAATCTGCAATCTGGTGTTTCTGTTTCCTTTCGAGACATCGTAACTCGCTTTAATTAATGCATTTAATGGGTTTTTTATTCTTTTTCGAGTAAAAAATATGAGAAAAGCCAGCAGCATTATTGTTGTAAGAGTTGCTAATAAGTAAAAATTACTGGACGATTCACTCAAGGTCTTATCAAGATCTGTCAGTGGGATTTTAATAACCAGTGAACCAAGTACTTTTTCATTTTCTGTATGTGCATGACAAGAACTTGTATAACAAGATTTTTCATTTAAAATAGGTGAATTAATCAGTAAATGCCTGTGAACATTGTCATTTTGATTCATTTCGCATTCACTTTTTATTTCTAAGACTTTGTAATAATTGTCTTTATTTGGAAACATTGATGTTATACCCTTATGACATGCTAAGCAATTGGGATTGCTGTGACCAAGGTTTTTGGATGAAAAAGAGGAATAAACAAGATTTTCTTTACTGTCATACAAGTTCACTTCATCAATACCTGACATTCTGTTGATTACATCAAGAGTGCTTTGTAAGGATCCTCTGTTGTTTTCGAGCATTGAGTGGTATAAAGCACTATTTACGAGCAAAGCTGCATTTGTACCACGTTGGTGGATAATGCTTTTCATGTAATTCTCGTTTACAGACCTGAATATTATTCCAAAGGATACAAACAGAAATATTGATAAAATGCTAATAATAAATATAACCCGACCATATATAGAAGATCGGATTTTTATATATTTTTTGATTAATGGACTTTCAACAATGTTTTTGAATTTAAATCCCATTATTTCTATAATTTAATACACCACAAATATACAATATTATTCGATAATATTTAGGATAATTCAGCTATTAGAATACATTTTCGGTTTTATAAAAAACATATAATTAATTCAGTATAATGATGCTTTCCGATATAAAACCAAGGGAGTATTTATCCTTGAAATGATAAAGCTAAAATCAGAAAATAAATTAAAAGTATTGAATTATTGAATTTTCAGAAAGCTATCCTGAAAATCCACCCATACATTATCAGATAATTCAGAAAGTGGGTGATCAATTAATTCACCACCATCTTGCAATATTAATAATGAAGTTTCATTTTCATATTTTTTTCTGGTAAGTGCTAGAAAGTCTTTGAATCGTTGCATTTCAATTTTCGACCAGTTTGTTGCATTTTCGGCTAAGAATAATGATTGGGTTTCATCTATCCAGTTACTGGGTTTGATCTTATATAACCATCCCTTACCGTATGGGTCATTGCTTAACAATTCCGGCATTTCATTAAGTTGTGCGTTTTCATTAAGGATAGTTCCCGAAATGGGTGAAAAAATTTTCAATAGTTTATTGTTTTGCAAAACCTCTGCCAATAATTCTCCTTTTTGGATGGTTTCTCCTGTATTCTTAACGTTTTTAAATTTAATGCTTCCCAATGTATGGAGCAGAAAGTCATCTAATCCTAATGAAACATATCCTGATTTTTCCAGATATACCCAAGTATGATTTTTACTGTAAAATAAGCCTTGAGGTATCCTTAGCATATCGAATGAAAGAATGCTTAATACTTTATTGATTTTATTTTTAATAATTTCACTTTTGTTTAAGGCTATCCAAAAAGGAATCAAAAGTATAAAAAAAGTAATAATAGCAATATATTCAATGCCCTTGGTTTCGAATATATTATAATAGTTAAAACCATCCATATTTTTTATTTTTTGTTTTTAAAACTGATATTTTATTTTTTTTCATTGACCCATGCAGGTGATTCGCTTAATACCGGCATGCGATTAATAACCCATCTGAATATCCAGATTTCTGTAAATATAACTGTTAATGTAACGACTAATTCCATCCATGTAGGGATATATCGGATAGCTGCATCCCAGCGAAAACCAATAACAGTAACGTTTAATCGGTTTAATATAATTCCTAGCATGGTGATGATTGCAGCAACTTTTACTAATGTAATGTTTTTTTTCTTATAACTATACACATAAAGCATCATTGGAAGTATCACAAAGCCTATCATTTCTATCAGATACCAATAACCCATGGTAGTATTTAATAAGTCCCATCTTTTTCCGTGAATAAAAACCAGTAATTGCATAAATAAATAGGCAAACATAGCGGCTGCACATATTTTTGCTAAGCCCAAAACTATTCCGTTTTGGGCATCATGATTTTTTTTACTAATTTGATTAAAAAAGACTTTATGACTGATAGAACCTTCAAAAATAACCATTGAAAGACCTGCAAAAACACTTGATATTAAAAATAATACAGGTATAAATTCGGAATACCATAATGGATGTATTTTATCTTTTGCCATAAGATACAGCGCTCCTAATCCGGATTGATGCAATGTAGAAAGTGTAATACCGAAAATAACAGCAGCAATTGTCATTCCTGATAGAAATTTTCGTGCACGTTTTGCTCCCAACCATTCTGCAACTGCAGGTGAAAATTCAATTAATTCAGCGATCATATAGAGTAAAAAGTGCCATGCAACCAGAAAAAGTACAGAACTTGTTCCAAAATCATTACCTATTATGGGATTAATTACATTCCAGGGACGGCCTAAATCTAAAAGCAAAGCACCGGCATAAAATACATAAGCAAGAAAGCCATTTAATACAGTTACTCTGACAATTGAATGATATTTATGTAAGTTAAGGATATAGACCATAAATGTAAGAACATATGCACCTCCGGCAAATGCTACTCCAGTAACTACATCAAAACCAATCCATAAGCCCCATGGTACTTCTTGTGTCAGATTTGTAACAGATCCAATACCGTTGATAAATCGAATAACTATCAATATAACACCTGTTATTATTATAGGAATAGAAATTATATTAAAAGGAGTCAGTAATTTACCTTTAGGTTTGAATTCGCTGATTATAAATTTAAAAGTTGATTTTTTTTCATCCCCTTTAGATAATGGGATGGACGGATTATTCAATTTCATTGCTTTCATTGAATTGATTTTTTTTAGTTGCTTCATAAATACCTAATAAAATAGTGGGTAATACAACGAATACGGTTGGGACACTAAATAAAAATCCTTTTGACAATTCAGGATAGGATTTGTTTTGAAGTTTAGTGTTGATCCCTAATTCATTAAAAGGAGCCGATGAAATATACAAAAATCCAGTTCCTCCGGCTGTATGGTCACCATAAATCTCGTCAATATAGGTAGTAGGATTTTCAACAATCCTTTTACGTGCTTCCTTGAGCAGTTCACGACGTGTTCCGAACTTGATAGCTTCTGCCGGACAATTTTCAGCACAAGCAGGAATTCCTCCTTTCTGAATTTTCTCGAAACACATTGTGCATTTTTGAATTTTTGGATTTGAACTGTGATATTCAAATTTAGGAACATCGAATGGACAAGATACCATACAATAACGACATCCCATGCATTTATTTCCCCGCCATATTACAGGGCCTTCTTTTGTTTTATACATTGCTTTGGTAAGGCATGCAGCTACACATGCAGGTTCATTGCAATGCATACACTGTGTTTTAATAAAGACTTCCCCTTTTGATGTTTTATAACAATTTACTATCGTATTGTGTTTTTCATCTGTTTTTCTCAAAACACCCGGTTTGGGTTCGCCAATTGGAGCAGATAATTTGTTTGCTTCTGCACATACAGTTTCGCATGTTAGACAACCTACACATCTTGTTGAATCATAAAGTATACCGTGAAATTCAACTTCAGCTCCTTTGTTTTTTACAGCTGCAAAACTATCACCTACAGTTAGTGAAACGCCTATTACCCCAGCTGTTTTTAAAAAATCTCTTCGATTTATACTCATAATTCTAATTATTAATATTCATAAATACCGGGTCTCTTAATAATTTTTTTATTTGGAAGTGTTGAGAAATTTGATTTGAAATTCTTCCCATATTTCTGGACCGAAATCTTCAAGTATATTGTCTTTGAGTTCTCCTCCATCCTGAAGCATTAAAGGGACAAGTTCTGTATTATTACTCCGTTGAATTACAGCCAAGAAATCTTTGAATCGTGAGAATTCATTTTTAATCCATTCTTTATATTGATTCGCCATTAATAAAAACTGCATATCCCTTAACCAGTTTGATGGCTCAATTGTATATATCCATCCATCATTGTAGGGTGAAGCATTAATCATTTTTAAATCATCAGTTAGCTGAATGTTTTGAGATTTAACAGTACCCGAAATAGGAGCATTGATTATTAATTGTTTCCCGTTTTGGATAATTGAAAGGATGGCTTCCCCTTTTTGGATATTCTCACCTGTTTTTTTCATTTTTATCCGACTCAAAGGACCAGTAATGTGCAGTAAAAAATCATCAATTCCAATTTTTACCAAACCTGATTTTTCCATATAAGCCCATGTGTGTGTTTTGTCAAAATATATACCTTTAGGAATAGAAATTGAAGACTCATTAAAAGCAGATTTTGAAACTAAGGCTATATCATTAAACCTGATATTTTTTTTTCTACTATATTGAACGATCGCATCTACCGTGAAACATATTACAATAAATGCTAATAAAATTAAGATTACCATGATTTTAGATTTTTATTTGTTTACAAATGATCTATTTCAATTATCATGCCAATTTTAAAAATTTAGCATAACTATCAGTAATACTGTTTTATATAAATTTTAATGCTGAATAAATACACATACACAGTGTTTAATTATGCAACACATTTATACTTAAAATCAGTTAATGAATGGAAATTCAGATCAATAGAGGGATGTGGAAATAATATGCATATGTTGAAAAAATCAACAGTTTGATCTGTTTTGTAATGATTTTTATATTTTTACTGGTATTTCCATGTTGGTAATTTGCATTTATCACATTTTCCGAAAAGTTTGTATCGTGACTTTGCTATGATGGTGTAAATAAAATCTCTTATTGGCAGGGGGATTAACCTCATTAAAAAAAATATTTTCCATACAAACCCTAATTCCATCAAGATATTAAGTACAGCAGATGATTTAATATAATATTGATTCCCCTGAATAAAAATCAATGATTCAAGATAATTGGGTTGAAAGTCAAATTTTTTTAATAGAGTTTGTCCTCTTTCTGATTGCAATGCAGCGAATCTGAATTTCATTTTAAGGTCTCTTTTGATAATAAATTGAAGTATGCTATTGCATAATTTACATTCTTCGTCATAGAGTAAAACAATGTTTATTTTGTTTTTCATTTTGATTTTAATATTAGAAACCCTTATATTCTGAATTTTTTTATTAATCGAAAAAAATACACTTTTGGATGTTTAAATGTGAATTAAGAATATTGATTTTAAACAAAAGATTTGC
>CAIUKU010000341.1 GCA_903899825.1 uncultured Bacteroidales bacterium
ACCTGCAAAATAGATTAAAAATCATAAACTAATTATTTAATGACATTTGAACAAATTCTTGCTGATTTAAAAAACAAAATATTTCGTCCGGTTTATCTTTTATCGGGCGAAGAGCCTTTTTATATTGATGAAATTGCTGATTATATCGAAAAATATACACTCACCGAAGATGAAAAGGAATTTAACCAAAGTGTATTATATGGAAAAGATATTGATGTTGCAACAATTATAAGCAATTGCAAACGATTCCCGATGATGGCGAATTATCAGGTTGTCATTGTTAAAGAAGCCCAGGAAATTGATAAAATAGAAGAGCTTAATTCATATATTGATAATATTCTAAATTCAACAATACTGGTCCTCTGCTATAAATATAAAAAAATTGATGGTCGTACCAGCTTTAAAAAAAATGCAGAGAAAAAAGGTGTTTTTTTTGAATCTAAAAAGTTATATGACAATGAAATACCAGGATGGATAACCAATTATTTAAAAAAGAAGGAATTTAAGATAACAGACAATGCATGTAAATTACTTGCTGATTATCTAGGAACTGATTTACAAAAAATTGTAAATGAAATCAATAAACTAATTATTAATGTTCCTCAGAACACGAGTATTACACCTGAAATAATAGAAGAAAATATTGGGATTAGTAAAGATTTCAATGTTTTTGAACTTCAAAAAGCATTAGGTAACAAAGACATTTTAAAAGCAAATCAGATAATCAATTATTTTGCAGCCAATCCAAAAGATAATCCGTTGATGAAGATTCTTCCGATTTTGTATTCATATTTCATTAAAATACTAACATACATAGAATTATCTGATAAATCACAAAGAAATGCAGCATCCGTATTGAGTGTAAATCCCTTTTTTGTTAAAGATTATGAAGCTGCTTCCAGAAAATATTCAAAAGAACAATTGCATCAAATTATCTCCTTATTAAGACAATACGATGTAAAATCAAAAGGTGTTGATAATGCATCTGTATCAGATGGAGAATTAATGAAAGAACTGATTTATAAAATTTTACATTAAAAAAAAGGCTTGCAACAAGCCTTTTTTTAATATACATCTACAAATTATTGAATACTTGCACTTAATGTTGCAACATTTTGATTTATAATATAATAGTTTTTACCACTATTCGTTATTTGTTTGTATTTTAAAGCTGAAATCTGAATATATCCATTTCCTTTTCCAACTGTTGCTAGTTCTGCTGCAGTAAATAAATTTGAATTCAGAGTAGCTGCTGTAGTTTTTAGAATTGATTTAGTGGGTCCATGAACTGCAAAAATCAAGCTATCAGCTCCTGTTATTATATCAGCAGTTAATGAATAATTAGATGCAGAATTAACAGTTGTAGCACTGGTAATATTCACATCTGATGGAAATGCATTTGCTGTAGCATTAAATGCAGGTATAGCAGCACTTCCACCTACTGTCCAGCTTGGGCTACCTGTATAAACTAATCCTGAAGGGTTAGTAGTAGTTGGAATAAATAAGTATAAATTGTTTGTTTGCTTGGTTAGATTATTTGAAATAACAGCAACGTTTCCCGCATCTATATAGGTTCCAGAAGTTGTTCCAGGAAATACAGCAACAGCAGTTCCGATATTTATCATTTCAAATGGAACTCCAGGAATAATAACCGGTGGTTTTGTCTGGGTTTTAATAGCTATCAAAGCACCATTAACATTAGAAGGAATGACCGGCATCGGACTCCCTGGAGCGGCAGCTGTAGGAGTAGGTGTTGGAGCAGCAGTATCATCTTTTTTACAGGAAAAAAACAATACTGAAATAAAAAATATACCTGTTAAAAATAAAGTTTTCTTTTTCATAAGATTATAATTTAAAGAATTTAATTAGTAAAAGAATTAGAATTAAACAAAGCAAGCTTTGTTGATTATTAAAAATATCTCAAAAAGAGGCATTTGACCCTAATCGTGGAATTAAATCCAGAACAAGAATTAAAACATCGTTATCTTAACGATATTTAC
>CAIUKU010000342.1 GCA_903899825.1 uncultured Bacteroidales bacterium
AACTTTAACCTTTAACCTTTAACCTTTATCAGTAACCAATCCCGAATTACAATTTCTAACTCATGCTTCGTAAGAAATTTTAGCTCGGGACTTCGCAAAAGCCTTTAACCTTTAACCTTTAACCTTTATCAGTAACCACTCACCAATGAAAAAACCCAAAGAAACTTCAAAACAGCCTCTTTTACCATTTACCTTCCTCTTTTTTCTTATACTCATTGTATTGATACCAAACTTATATTACTCAAAAGCGATGGATCAACAGCTCGAAATAAGGATGCTTGGGCTTTCCGTTTTTCTGGGTATATTGTTATTACCATTGATATTGATTAAAAAAAATGCTTTACTCAGACTGGCCGACCTTAAAATCTTAAAAAATCCTGTCGTCATTATTTATGCCGTCTTTATATGCATCATAGGTATTTCGGTGTTTTGGGCTACAAATCAGTCGGAAGCCATGTATGAATTTCTGAAACGCGTTTTATTCTTTATCTTGTTTTTGTATCTCCTCCTTTATATTTTGCCAAAAGAAGAATCCCGTTTAGCCTTGATCAAAGCTTTTGTTTTGTTTGCAATTAGTATTACGATTACAGGTATTTTTCAGCTGTTAAAGGTTTTTACCGAAACGAAGTATAACATGGAGGCCATTTATTTAATTACAGGCAATTTTGCACAAAAGAATATATTTTCCGAAGTCTTGTTTATAGCTTTTGCTTTCAGCATTTATGGCATTGCAATATTGGATAAAATATGGAAAAAGGCAGCCATTGCAGCAAGTTTGTTGTGTTTTTTATTCATCGCTTTTTTGATGACCCGTGCGATCTGGGCCGGATTTCTGGTTTCTGTGGTTTTTAGTATATTGCTGTATGTTTTTTATGTTAACAAATCGCAATCAGGGGATAAATTAAAAAAAGGCCTGCGTTACGGTATAATTATTTTTGGTATAGTAATTATTGCATTGCTCGCTTTTTCTTTGGCAGATAAAAACAAAACCCTACAGCATCAGCTCACCAATGCTTTTGATTTTAAACAGGGCAGCACCTATCATCGCTTGAATCTGTGGGAAAAAACCTTACTGCTGTCCAAACAAAACCTGCTGTTAGGGGTAGGGGCAGGCAACTGGAGAATTGATATTTTGCAATACGATTTACAGGTAATAACCGAAAAAGGACGTATCATGCCCGATCGTGCACACAACGATTACTTACAGGTACTTGCTGAAAACGGTATCATTGGCTTAATATTATTTTTGCTGCTGTTTGGATTGCTTATCTATTATGGAATCAGCTCCCTCAAAAAATCAAATAATTTTCCGGACAGTCTTTTCATACTGATATTGTTTTTTGCCATCCTGGGATTTATGGTTGATTCAGCATTTGCTTTTCCGCGCGAACGGATTGAATTGCAAATATTTTCAACAATAATTTTTGCCGGTATTGTTTTTGAATATCATAAAAAAATAAAGCATGAGCAAGTAAGCAAATCTCAGCTTTCGATACGTCCCTACGCATTGCTTTTGTTTAGTCTGTTAATAGTTGGTAGTTTTGCTGCCTATAAAAGATTAGCGGCTGAAGTAGGAATGACCAAAATTTATGCTTACAATAAACTCAATAATCATGAACAGATTATTAAAGTTTCCAATGAGATATATTCTCCATTTTCGACAATTTCCCCGTTTTGTGATCCCATTTTGCAAATCAGAGGCATTTCGATGTACCAGACCAAAAAAGACTTGAACCAGGTCTTGGAAACCTATGATCAGTCTATGAAAGACAGTCCCTACCATTTAGAAACCCTGAATGGATTGGCCATTATTCACAGGAGCGAAAAAAACTATGACAAGGCATTGGAATACAACGAAAAAGCTTTAAAATATGGACCCAGTGATATCCGTGCCAGGGTAATCAAATCGGATATTTTGATAAGTATGAATAAAATGGAAGAAGGCTATCAGAATATAAGAAGCATAGATACTTCCACCAATAACCAGGAATATAGGAAAGCAGTGCTGAATATTCTCTACTTTAAAATAAATCAGATGATGTCGAAGATTAACAACGAATATTTCGGGATGCAGCTAAACAAAGTGGTGGAGCAGTCAGAGGTATTGTTTAAAATCTTTTGTACATCCATCAACACTAAAGAAGAGGTTGAAAAGATACTGTTGGAAAGGGTTTTTTCTGAATGTGATCCGGCCATAATAAGTAAGGATCCATCTATTCAGGAACTTAAAATAAAATACAAGCTAACTAAATAACATTCCATGCTTAAAGAAAACGAAAGACTTTATAACAATGCGATTGCAGTTTTAGATATTTTTCTGTCATTAGTGGCATTTTATGCAGCGTATTCTATCCGGGTTTATACAATTGCCAGACAAGCTGTATATGCAGACCAATATATTTTACTGGGCACCTTAATTATTCCTACCTGGTTTATTCTGCTCAAGGCAATCAGCATTCAATCCTCTCAGAAAATCAAAGCCTATTCCATGGTGTTTATGGAATACGCTCTGGTGATATTGATTGGTGTAAGTATATTGTTTATTTACATTTTTGCATTCAAACTCGATGACATCAGCCGTATTGCCATTTTAATTTTTGGTGTAACCAACCTTATTTTATTGTTTGTCAGTAAAGTGATAATGATAAGTTTTTCAAAGCGATCGCTCATCAAGGGTGAAAATGTAAAGCAGCTTATTATTATTGCGGATGATACCTCCAATGCTTTTATCGAAAAAATTATTTCAGAGAAATACCTGGGTTTTAAAATAGTGGGTATCGTTACCGATACACCGGATATTATCCAAAAATATGCTGATAAATATCAGATTATCAGTCCCGGGGAAGATATCGACAAAATCATGGAAGAACTCATAGTCGATGACATTATCTATTGCAAAGAAGAGGTCAACATTCCACAAATAAAGCATTTAATTTATTCCTGTGCAGAAATAGGAGTATGCTTTCAGTTACAGTCGGAATTGTTCAGCATCATTGCTTCGAAATCTCACCTGAATTATATGGAAGAAATACCTGTAATGACGTTTGATGTAACATCGGCTGATTATTTTGCCTTGTCTGTAAAATTTATATTCGAATATATTTTGTCGTTGCTGGCAGTGATCGTTTTTTTGCCTTTTGCTTTCATCATTGCATGCATGATCAAAATAGAATCAAAAGGACCTGTTTTTTTTAAGCAGCGTAGGGTGGGACTGCATGGCCGTCCTTTTACGATGTATAAATTCAGAACCATGATACAGCATTCGGATGAACTTAAAAAAGAGCTTGAAAAAAAGAATGAGGCTGACGGACCGGTTTTTAAAATCAAAAATGATCCCAGGATTACCAAAATAGGCGCTTTTCTAAGAAAAACAAGTCTGGATGAATTTCCTCAGTTTTTAAATGTGTTGCGCGGAGAGATGTCGGTGGTGGGACCACGTCCTCCTGTACCGGAAGAAGTAGCGTTGTACCAACGTCCACAATTACGCCGCTTGTCTGTGAAACCCGGAATTACCTGCATCTGGCAGGTTTCAGGGCGTAACAATATCGGCTTCGATGAATGGATGAAACTTGATTTGCAATATATCGATAATTGGTCTCTGAAACTTGATTTTATGCTGATATTAAAAACTATCAATGCAATTTACAGGAGAACAGGGTATTAAATTTTAAATTTTGAATTATAAAGGATAAAGTAAAAAGTAAAAAGGAATAAGTAAAATAGATAAATATCAGCATGGTTTTGGTATTCTGAAACTAACTTAAAGAAAAGGATTCATCAATCATCATTCATAACTTATCATTAAATATCATGGCTATCTGAAAAAATTCATGTAGGTTTGCAAAATTAGGGTTCACAATAAAATTTCAAAAAATCAGTTATTTTATAGGTTTTATTTTTTGAAGTTCATTTTTTTGTAGTAGTTTAAATTTGCATTGGTAATTATAACTTTTCAATATGCTTAGATTAATTTAAATATAATTTAAAAAGAAAAATGTTATCAAACGCTAGCTACGAAGAGTGACTGACCTCAAATTATTTACGTAACAAAACAAGTTTTTTAAATAAAGGTTGGACTGGTAAGCAATACAGGAGTAGCGAAGTGATAAAGAAAACATATTCTCACTTCAGTTTATTTCGCTACGGCTTGTATTGCGCAGGAAATTTAAAAAACGTAGTTTTGTAGTAAATGATTTGGAGTCTTGAATTTTTGTTTACTTTTTGTTCAAGCAACGAAGTAAAAAATTAAATATTTACGTATATTATTGTACTACTTAGCGTTACAAAGATTTTTTTTAATATAAACTACAGAAATTTATTACCATAATATTCAACATTTTATATTCAAAAAATACAACAATAAAATA
>CAIUKU010000343.1 GCA_903899825.1 uncultured Bacteroidales bacterium
ACTGTGTTTTCGATTTTTTCTTTTTCTTTCCATAAAAAAACACCCCAAAAGTTTTTTGTCTAACTTTTGGGGTGCAGTTCATGAGGCAGCTTTTTTTTTGCAGTTTAATTTGTTAGCTAAGGATGTAATGATTATAGATTTTGATTAATTGTGTTGGAATGCCCGTTTTGTCTTCCGATATTTCGATAATGAGATACTGAACAGAAATATCGACTTACTGAATAGTAAAACAGTCTTCTTGAATACCGGTATCAATATCTTTAATGGCAATATCGACATTTTGAATGCCGATATCAATATCTTTAATGGCAATATCGATTTCATGAATACCGATATCAATATCTTTAATGACAATATCGACTTTTTGAATACTGATATCAATATCCTTAATGGCAATATCGATTTCTTGAATGCCGATATCAATATACTTAATGGCAATACCGACTTATTAAATGCCAAAACAGTTTTAATTGATAACGATGATGCTTATGGTAAAAAATTTTAGAAGATGAACATTCATGACAATTATATTTTGAAACAAAAGAGAATGTTTATTGAGAAAAACCTTTAAAAAATAGAACGCTGATGACGCGGATTCCTAAAAGGAAAAACGGATTAAACAGATTTATAAAATTATAATACGGAAAAGAATCTCACTAATAACGTGAATGTTATGAGTAAATTAATTTCTCGAATTATTCATAATTATTTGATCTTCATATAGTAATTTTTTTATCAGGTGCAATGAATTAATGTACAGTTTTAAAAGGAGTTGTCTCAAAATTTCTCTGTGTAACTCTGTGAAAAACTCAGTGCCACTCTGTGTAATTTATAAAATATTATTACACAGAGAACCACAGAGAATCAAATCGGTTTATTTGAGTGTTAATTATATTTTGATACAATCGCTTTAAGTGAGGTCAGTTTTGTCTGAAATTTTAATATTATATCTAAGTTAATAACAGATTGCAAATTCAATCAACTGGGAAAAATCTATTAAGATCATTGTTGTTCAGTTAAATTTATATGTTCCCTAAAGGACATTCTTCATTTTTTGTATTTGTTATGCTACAAATATTGTCCAAATGGGACATAATAAATATCTGTAGTATTCAATCTGAAAAATTAAGCAGCAAAATTAATTACATATTCAGCTGATTTCATTCCCCAAAATTAGACAGCTATTTTGTAAGCTTTCCCTTACAAAAAAATAGGAAAACTCCTACAAATATTTATCTCTTATCTTACAGTACTACCAATGTAATTGGAATACCTTTGATTTATATAATTATAAAAAAATTATGAAGGTGTTGCTAGCGGATGATTCAGTATTGATACTTGAAAGATTACAGGAGATGTTAAGTATTTATACACAGGCTGAGATAGTTGGAAAGTATATGGATGGGAATGATACGCTGGAAGCGTTGAGACTTCTTAAACCGGATCTGGCTATTGTTGATATTAATATACCGGGATTAAATGGTTTAGAAGTCATACAGAAAATCAAAAATGAAGATCAGTCTATCAAATTCATTATTTTAACATTTTGTTCTTCTTATTACAAGAAACTGGCGTTGCAAGCTGGTGCTGATTATTTTTTTTCCAAGGTGGATGATTTTGAGAAAGTATCCCTGGTTGTAAAAGAGATGCTTAAAGTTGAAAATGATAAAATAATGTAAGCCTAATTGTGTTTCAAATAATGATGTAATTTTAACTTATAATTATGTAACAACTATTTATCTAAGAAAGTATAATATTGTAAATCTAATAATACTAAGATTATTATAAAAAAACTGATGAAAAACTTTTACAATTCAACTATATTTAATAAGCTATTCCTAAAACTTTTGCAATCTGTAATTTTGATGGGTTTGTTTTTCAATGTTTTATACGCCCAGCCTTGCAATAATCTCACTGTTGTTCCTGATTTTACATATACCCAGGATTGCAATACAAAAAATATCCATTTTTCCGATAATTCAAATGTATTAAGCGGGAATAGTACTGCTTATCATTGGAATTTCGGGGATGGAGATACATCCAATTTACAAAACCCGGATCATACGTATGCAGCAATTGGGAATTATACTGTAAGCATGAATATAACGCATAGTTCAGGATGTTTTGCTGTAAAAACAGCAAATATTTCCGTACTGCCTCCATCCACAGCAGCTTTTTTTGCAAATGCTGACAGTGTTTGCCCCACTCAGCTGATCAGTTTTTCAAACTTATCTTCAGGAACAGGACTTTCTTATCAGTGGTATTTCAGGGATGGATTGAACTATAACGATGTATCTGATACCAGTTTAAATCCCTCACATGCGTTTTATTCAGCAATAGGAAATGCCCTTCAAACATTTAATGTGTTGCTGAAGATAAAGGATGTAAATAATTGTGAAGATACTATTTCGCATCCTATCGTTATTAAACAAAGACCGGCTGTTGATTTCTCTGAAATTGGAAATTTCAGGCGTTGTGAAAATGTAATAGCTGCTATAAGCGACACCGCAAAGATTTTTAATTATTCCAATACTTCTCAGATTTCATCCTATCAGATTGACTGGGGCGATGGGAATGGATTGCTTCCCATTATTACGCCTTTTTCTGCAACTTCATCTATTGAACATGTTTATACTGCTGTTAATAATTATCCGATCGCTATCAGAGCGTATGGAAATAATGGTTGCTACACATTGTTTAAAGATACATTTGAAATTATTACCATCCCCTTGCCTGAGTTTTCTTCACTGACTTTTAGTTCAGGTTGTATTCCTTTTGCAGTATATACAGTAAACAATAGTTTAAGTATTACACCTAATACATTAACGTCTATCAACTGGGGAGACAATACGATAGATTCTTTACCCCTCGGAACACTTCCCGGAGATACGCTCAGACATTATTATACCCACACGACCTGTATCAATGGATTGCAACAACCCTATAATATCATACTTACCACTAAGAATGAATGCGGTACTCCTTTTAAAAGTTATGGTCCGATTAATGCTTTTGCACCTCCGGAAGCACATATAGCTATTCTTGAAGATACCATATGTGTCGGTAATCCTGCCATGTTTATCAATCAATCCATGCCCAACTATTGCGCTGCAAACCCAAGAACATTGTATACCTGGGATTTTGGTGATTCTATTGTAACATCTGTTTTGGCAACAACTTTAAATCCTGCACCGGGGATTTCACATATTTATAATTCACCCGGTGTTTATACTGTAATATTAAAAGCAGAAAATAATTCACTACCAACTACCGGACATCCGGGTTGCGGAAGTACCACCGATACCTTGAAGGTTTTTATTTTTGAAACCAATGCCGATTTTACTTTCGATACGGTTTGTCTGGGAAATCCAACACAATTTTTTGATATTTCTTCGGCTCCGGGTGGCAGTATTATTTCAAGAACCTGGAGTTTTGGTGATGGAAGCTATTCTTATCTGCAAAACCCTCAGCATACATATAATGCGCCCGGTCATTATACCGTTAGTCTTTATGCAACAGGAAGTTTAGGGTGTACCGATATTATTTCAAAAACAATTATAGTTGATTCCTTACCTGAAGCAAATTTTGCATATACTAAAACCTGTCTGGGAGATACTACCTTCTTTAGCAATTTATCTGTTGCCAATGCGGATAGTCTGTCAGTTTTTATATGGAATTTTGGCGATAGCAGTCAGCTGAATCCTTTGAAGCATCCCTTTCATATTTATCATACTTCAGGAATCTATGCTGTTACTTTAACCATTTATAATAATAATGGCTGTAAAAAAGATACGACCATTAACGTTTTGGTTTATGCTAATCCGCTTGCCTCCTTTTATACAGATACAGTTTGTTCCGGTTATCAGCGGGTTTTTACCAATAATTCAATACCTGCAAGTGGAAATATCACTTCTAATTTCTGGACTTTTGGTGATGGGATTGGGTTTTGTTTTAATATAGATACAACTTATATCTATTCAGGTACAGGAACTTATCCGGTAAATTTACAGATAAAAGACAGCCATGGATGTAAAGACGATACCATTGTCAATATTTATTTAGGTCCGGTTCCGATTGCAGCATTTATATTTGATACTGTTTGTTTTGGTACACCTTCTCATTTTACGAATACAACCAACTCTCAGGGTATTCCATTTTCTTCAATATGGAGCTTTTCAGATCAGACCTATTCAGCTTTAACAAATCCGAATCATATATTTACTAATTTTTCGGCTTATAATGTTTCTCTTATAGTCACCAATATCAATGGTTGTAAAGATACTGTTGAACATACAGTGATCTTAAATGAATTACCAAAACCTTTGTTTACAGCTACTACTGTTTGTAAGGGTAATTCTACAGATTTTACAGATTTATCTTCATCATCAGCATCAGTTATAAGCTCGCGAAACTGGAATTTTGCTGATGGTTTCACATCATTTCTTCAAAATCCTGTGCATCTCTATCAGAATTCAGGAATGTTTAATGTTATATTAACTGTGACAGATAACAAAGGATGTATAAATGATACAACGATTGCAGTTAAAGTAAATAACAATCCTTCTCCTTCATTTACCATTGCAACACCCTGTATCGGACAAATCTCTGTATTTTCACCTCATACATCTTTTCCAGCCTGTAATAACTGGAACTGGAATTTTGGAAATAATAATGATACTAGCAATTTACAATTTCCTCAATATTCATATTCTCATTCAGGAAACTACAACATTAAACTTAGCGTAAGCGATGTGAATGGTTGTAAGGGAGATACGATTCAGACTGTTTTTATAAGTCCATTACCAATAGCTGATTTTTCTTTTGATACAGTATGTTCAGGTGAATCAACACTCTTTACGGATCAGTCAATTGATTCTAATTATGCAATCAGTAACTGGAGTTGGAATTTTGGAGATAATACCTATTCTAATCAGGTAAATCCGACTCATACCTATAATAATCCGAATGCATATCAGGTTGTTTTGCAAATAATGAATAATTTCGGTTGCTTTGATACGATTTCTCATTTGATAATTGTCGACACCAACTCTATTGCCGGTTTTTCTGCCAATACTGTAACCATTGGGTCAGCAACTGTTTTTAACGGCATTTCAAATACAAATTCACCTGGAATTATAAACTGGAGCTGGGATTTTGGTGATGGTAATTTTTCAACTCTCAATCATCCAATACATACCTATGCAGTAACAGATACTTTTTATGTTAGCTTGGCTGTTGTAAACACTTATGGTTGTAAGGATACCCTTGTTCAAAACGTAATTGTATACCCATTATTAACTGTTGATTTTACTGTAGAAGCGGTTTGTCTGGGGAATACATCCTATTTTACAGATCATTCTTTCAGTCCCGGAGGTAACATAGTCAGTTGGAACTGGAATTTCGGGGATGGAAATACAAGTAATTTGCAAAACCCTATCCATCAATATAATACGGCAGGAAATTATACAGTATGGCTTACTATTATGGATATTAACGGGAATCGGGATAGTATTTCACACATTGCATTTGTTCATGCTAATCCTGTAGCATTATTTTATTCAGATACAGTATGTTCAGGGGATACAACACATTTTTCAACTATTTCTGTCAGCAATGGTGCAGCTATCAACTCATGGAAGTGGAATTTTGGGGATGGAAGTTTAATTTCACTATTGGAAAATCCATCACATCTTTATACTACCATATATGCAACAACAACTTATACAGTAAGTTTGATAGTTTCTGACAGTCTTGGCTGCAATGATACTGCCATGAATCAGTTAGTTGTTTATCCTCCTGTAGTTGCAGATTTTATAAGTGATACAGTATGTAGTAATACAGCTGTAAATCTAACAGATATTTCTGTGAGTGCATTTGGAAGTATTACTGATTGGATTTGGAATTTTGGGAATGCAAGCAGTACTTTAAAAAATCCGGTATATTCTTTTTCAAATATTTTAAATGATACTGTATTTAATATAAAATTATTAGTTACAGATGCAATGGGTTGTAAATATTCTGTTTCTCATCCATTGTTGGTGCATCCCCAACCTGTTGTATTGATAAAATCTGATACAGTTTGTGCTGGGCTAACAACTCATTTTATGGATGCATCTTATAGCAATGGAGGTAGTTTATCATTATGGTCATGGAATTATGGAGGTTCAGCAACTTCATCATTACAATTCCCATCTCATATTTTTCCAAATGCAGGAATTTTTAATACATCATTATCAGTTGTAGATATCAATGGATGTAGCAATTCTGCATCAATAGCTGTTATTATTGATTCAATCCCTGAAGCTAATTTCACTTTCCATGCGAATTGTGCAAGCGGTTTAATTAATTATACTGATCTTTCCTTATCACATGGGAGTATTAATAATTTATGGCAATGGGATTTTGGGGATTCTAATTTTTCAACTTTGAAAAATCCTATGCATTACTATACTTCTGTTGATACTTTTAATGTAAAACTTATTGTAAGTAACTTAAAAGGTTGTCATAGCATAAAAACAAAAGAAGTATATGTGAATCCATCCATGTCTTACGATTTCTTTTTCGATACAGTTTGTTTAGGTAATTCAACTCATTTCACAGATTCTTTTCTTTTGCAGACGACCCAAATATCTACCTGGCTATGGAATTTTGGGGATGGATTTTCGTCAACCCTTCATAATCCGCAACATTTATTTACTGCTTCAGGAAACTATAATGTTTCATTGACTGTAGTTGATACAAATGCATGCACAGAAACAATTCAACACAATGTTGTAGTGAATGCAAAGCCTTTGGCAGATTTTACATCAACGAATGTTTGTTTAGGGGATAGTACGAAATTTTTCGATCATTCAATTTCAGCAACTCCTGTCATTTCTTATCTTTGGGATTTTGGCGATGGATCTACTTCAAATTTGATGAATCCTGAACATCTCTATAATACATCAGGAAACTATATCGTGAAATTATTTATTGAAAATTCAAATGGATGCTCTGATTCTATCAGTAAAATGGTAGCAGTAAGTTCGAAACCAGTAGCCAGTTTTTATGTAGCCAATATTTGCTCAGCTTTTCCGGTAATTATTACGGATTCTTCTTTAAACGGATCAGCATCTATCGATACCTGGTTATGGAATTTTGGAGACGGTGATAGTTTATTTATTCCCAATCCTGCATTTTACCTGCCAACCATTTCACATGCATACAACAATCCGGGAAATTATACGATTCAATTAACTACTAAAAACAATGCTTGTTCAGATACTTTTTCCAGAACGATTGTAGTATATCCTCTTCCAGAAGCAGGATATACAAGTATGAACAAATGCCTTCATGATACAACAATATTTACTGATATTTCTATAGCTAACGGTAGTTCTATCGTAAACTGGAACTGGAATTTTGGAGATGGGACTGTTAGTAACATTCAAAGTCCATCACATATCTATCCTTTTGCAGCAAACTATCAGGTGTTGTTAACAGTAACTGATGCAAATACCTGTTCAAATTCCATCCTTAAGACAGTAGAAATTTTTAGTTTGCCTATTGCAAGTTTTATTGCAAATATTGTTCCTTTTCCAAACCCAACTTATTTTATAAATACTTCAACGGGGACAGCTGCTATAAATTCCTGGTGCTGGAATTTTTCGGATGGTTTAGGTAGCAGTAATCTACAACATCCAATTTACACTTTTTCCAGCGTTGATACTTTTTATACTTGTCTGATTGTTATGGATACAAATTCATGCAAGGATACCATATTTCAGCCAGTTATTGTGTGTTCTCCTTTTATTCATGCAGATTTCGGATTTTCAACCGCCTGCGAAAATGCTGATACTTATTTTTCAGATAGTTCATTTTTTAGTAGCAATGGTATTTTATTTTATCACTGGGATTTTGGTGATGGTGCTACATCTGTTCTTAAAAGTCCTCAACATCAATATATTAGCTCAGGAGTATATAATGTTCGACTGATAGTGAGCGGTACTTATGGTAATTCGGACACCATTTCAAAAATACTAACGGTTTATCCTAAACCAATTGCAGATTTTGATGATTTTGGGGTCTGTAAAGATGTTAATATGACATATTCTGATTTATCTACATTACAATCCGGTAATATTATTACCTGGAATTGGGATTTCGGAAATGGAAATACAGCAAATACATTAAATCACACTACTGTTTATCATTCATTGGGTAATTATAATGTGCAGTTGATGATTGCTTCAGATATGGGTTGTACTGATACAATAAATAAAATTGTTAAAGTTAATCCATTACCGGTTTTAAATTTCACTTCTGATATTATGGATGCATGCGTTCCAATAAATGTTAACTTTATGAGTTCCGCAATGGTAGATTCAGGTTACATCACATCATGGAATTGGAATTTTGGCGATGGTAGCACTGCATTAATCAATACGGATCAATCCGCTCATACTTTTCTTACTAAAGGAAGTTATGATATTTCCCTTACAGTTACTTCAAACAGTGGTTGCAATACTACACTTATCAAACAAAATATGATTGTTGTTCATCCAAATCCTGAAGCAATATTTTCTGTATCACCTGGAGTAACTGGTATTTTGAATCCAAAGATATCTTTTAATAATCATTCAACAGAAGCAGCTATGTGGAAATGGTATTTCGGAGATGGTGATTCTTCATCCTTACAGTCACCTGTTCATGATTATACAAAGGATGGTACTTATAACCCTAAACTTATTGTAACTTCTGATTTTGCTTGTACAGATGAAGCAGAGATGAAAGTTATAATTTTAAAGGAAGCAAGTTTTTATATTCCAAATGCATTTACACCCAATAACGATGGGTATAATGATGTTTTTATACCATTAAGCATAGATTTTAGTAAAGGTAAATTTGAAATGATGATTTTTAATCGCTGGGGCGAAATGGTTTTCTTTTCAGAAGATTATAATTATGGCTGGAATGGAAGTTGGAACAACAATGGCGATTTATGCCCTGATGGAGTATATATTTGGAAAATCAACTATACTGATGCTTTAGGTCGCTCTCAAAAAGAAACCGGACATCTGACGTTAATCAGGTAATACTTATTGAGGCAAAATAGCAATGTAATTTATTTTTTATTAATCCGCCAAAACTACCGGAATAAGTCAGTTTGCTAAAATTAGGGATTATGCTCAAATCTTTAAGTCACAGGCTGACTAATTGATTATCATATATTTCTTGTGATGATTACTTTTAAGTCACCCATTGACTATCAGTAAATTAACTATTTTCTTGTCAATTTTATATTAAAGAGAGTATTAAGGTATAAATGATTGTAAATTCCACTAATAATCAATACCATCAATACTGTTTGCAGACCATAAATTCATGCTGAAAAAATATTCCCAAAAACCAAATCTACATGCTTGCAATACATAGAAAAAAGAATTACTTTTGCAAATATTTTGAGAGGGAAAAAACGATGGAATATAAGCTAAATACAATAGAAGAAGCTATAGAGGATTTTAAATCAGGCAAAGTATTAATTGTGATAGATGATGAAGATCGCGAGAACGAAGGCGATTTTATTACAGCTGCTGAAACGATAACACCTGAGATCGTTAATTTTATGGCTATGCATGGGAGAGGATTGATTTGTGCACCTGTCAATGAAGAAAGATGTGATGAGTTAAACCTGCACATGATGGTTTCTAATAATACTTCAGCACATGAAACTCAGTTCACTGTTTCTATAGACTTATTAGGGCAAGGATGTACAACCGGAATTTCAGCCAGTGATCGGTCAAAGACAATTAAGGCATTGAGCGAAACCCTTACTAAACCTTCTGATTTTGGTCGCCCTGGACATATTTTTCCCCTTAGGGCAAAAAAAGGAGGCGTGCTTCAACGTGCAGGTCATACTGAAGCAACCATCGATCTGGCCCGTCTGGCAGGATTGTTTCCTGCTGGTGTTCTGGTAGAAATAATGAATGAAGATGGTAGCATGGCCCGTTTACCTCAATTAGTCGTTATTGCAGAGAAATTTAATCTGAAGATTATTACCATAAAAGACCTTATTGCCTATCGCATAAAAAATGAAAGTCTTATAAGAAAAGAACAAGTTGTAAATTTACCTACTGAATTTGGTAACTTTAAACTACATGCTTATACACAGCTTACTACAGGTGATACCCATATCGCTTTAGTAAAAGGAAACTGGGAGAAAAATGAAGAAATTATGGTAAGAGTGCATTCTTCCTGTGTTACCGGTGATATTTTTGCTTCATACAAATGTGATTGTGGTCAACAATTGCACCGTTCCATGGAAATGATAGATAAAGAGGGTAAAGGAATCATTGTTTATATGAACCAGGAGGGGAGAGGAATAGGATTATTAAACAAACTAAAAGCTTACCATTTACAGGAAATGGGTAAGGATACTGTAGAAGCCAATGAAGAACTCGGATTTAAAGCGGATGAACGGGATTATGGAATTGGTGCTCAGATTTTAAGAGACCTTGATGCACATAAAATTCGCTTAATCAGCAACAATCCGGTAAAAAAAGTAGGTTTAACCGCTTATGGAATTGAAATTGTTGAAACCATTCCACTGATCATAGAACCTAATAAATTCAACTTTGAATACTTAAAAACCAAGCAGGAAAAAATGGGGCATTTACTCCATATTTAATGAGTATTTAATATGTTATAAAGAGCTGAAAAATATTTTTTAGCTCTTTTTTTTCTTATTTATAAAAACAAAACCATGAACCTTATTGAAGACTTAAAATGGAGATATGCCACCAAACGTATGAATGGTGAAGACATACCCATAGAAAAACTGAATGTAATAATGGAAGCCATACGTTTTGCTCCGACTTCAATGGGTTTACAGCCATTTAAAGTTTTGATAGTTAAAGATAAAACGATCAGAGAAAAAATGAAATCTGTATGTTACAACCAGCCTCAGATTACTGAATCTGCATTAATGCTTGTATTTGCAGTCTGGAAAGATGGATATGAAGAAAAAACGGAAGAATTTATTCAACTAATTGCTGATACACGTAAGCAAACAATTGAAAGTCTTGCAGAATTCAAAAACCGTATTTTTGGGTTTTTACCAAAAGTAGACAAAGTCGCTTGGGCTACCCGTCAGGCATACATTGCTTTTGGGTTTGGGCTTGCAGCAGCTGCAATGCTAAAAGTTGACAGTACACCTATGGAAGGTTTCATTTCTGATGAATTGGACAAAGTGCTGGGGCTTGAAAAACTTGGATTAAAATCAGTAGTAATAATGGCTATTGGAAACCGTGATGAAGCCAAAGATTATCTGGTAAGTTTGCCAAAGGTTAGAAAACCGAAAGAAGATTTTTTTATTAATTACTAAATATGGTAATATTGCAAAAAATAATTTTTAAGACAGTAGGATTAATTCTTATAAAAAAACAATATCAATTATAACATCTTCTTTTACTGAACCATTGAGTGCATTTACCAGTTTGGTTTTTGCATAGCTAAGTTCGTTTCGAAGTGCAGGAGAATCAACCTTTACGAATAATATTCTGTTTTTAATATATAAATTTTCGGTATGTCTAGAAATCATTGCTCCACATACCTGTTCCCATGCCTGAATGATACGGGTTTCGTTTATCTTTGCATTCATTTTGTATGCATTGAGCAGCTGCTCTATGGCTTCCTTAAGGGTAAATTCGTTGCTTTTTTTAAACATGGCTCAGTATTTCTTTAGCTATTCCTTTTTCAACTTTGAAAATTTTATGAGAAATTTCCATATTCTCAAAAACAGTTAGCATACGTTCAGTTTGAGTATCAGTAATGAAAACTTGTTTAAAATTCTGGTCTGCAACTAATTTAATCAATTGTTCAACCCTGGTATTGTCCAGTTTGTCAAAAATATCATCGAATAATAATATTGGTTTAAAACCCTTTATATTTTTAGTGTATTCGAACTGAGCCAGTTTTAATGCTATTAAAAATGATTTCTGCTGCCCCTGAGAACCAAATTTCTTAACAGCAAAGCCGTCCATCGTAAAATCAAGATCATCTTTATGTATACCCACAGAAGTATATTGAAGGGCACGATCACGTTGAATATTTTCTTTAAGCAAACCTTCCATATCATTTGTATTCAATTGAGAAAGATAAACAATATCTACTTTTTCTTTTGCATCGGCTATGAATGCGAAATAACGCTGAAACAGAGGCATAAATTCTTCCAGAAAGATTTTGCGTTTTTGATAGATATTCTCGCCATGTTTTTGTAAAATCATGTTCCATATTTCCAATGAACTGAATTCAAACCGTTTATTTTCAGCGAATTGTTTGAGTAAGGAATTGCGTTGTTGCAATGCTTTATTATAATTAATTAAATCTTCAAGATAAATCCGGTCAAATTGCGAAATAACACTGTCAATGAATTTTCTGCGAACATCACTGCCTTCATTGATCAGATCCCTGTCATAGGGAGAAATCATTACCAAAGGAAATAATCCAATATGATCAGCCAGTCGTTCGTATTCTTTTTTGTTAATTTTAAATACTTTCCGCTGATTTCTTTTTTGAATACAGCTAACCAGATCATTGTGCTCATTATTTCGGATAAATTGTCCATGAAGGGTGAAATAATCAGCTTCATGCATGATGTTTTGCATATCAAGCTGATTAAAATAGCTTTTGCAAAACGACAGGTAATAAATAGCATCCAATAAATTAGTTTTGCCAACACCATTGTCTCCTACAAAGCAATTTATTTTTTCTGAAAACTCAAGATTGGCTTCAGTATAGTTTTTAAAAGAATGAATTGTCAGGTTTTTTAGATACATATATTTATAATTCTCTGATAATTAAAGCTATTTCTTCCATCAACCACATAGGAGTGGAGGTTGCACCACAAATTCCAACATTTTCAATTCCGGCAAACCATGATTTATGAATTTCTGCAGCTTCTTCAACCAAATAAGTTCGTGGATTGACCGATTTACATAAATCATAGAGATACATACCATTGGAGCTTTTTTTACCACTTACAAAGATAATGACTTCAAAGTTATGTGAAAACTCTTTTAATTGAGCTGAGCGATTAGAAACCTGTCGACAAACTGTATCATTTGATACGAAATCAATTTCATTTCCGTTATTGGCTTCTTTGATTCTTGTATTTATTAATTCAATAATCCGGGCCAATCCATCTATACTTTTTGTTGTTTGAGAATATAAACGGATTGGACGCTTAAAATCTATCTTTTCAATGTCTTCATCTTTATCAACAACAACTGCAGTATTTTCTGTCTGTCCGACCAAACCATTAACTTCAGCATGTCCCAGTTTACCATAAATTACAATTTGTCCGTTTTTTTGGAGCATCTCTTCGTAACCCTTTCTTATTTTGCTTTGTAATCTTAATACAATAGGGCAGGAGGCATCTATCAGTGTAATATTGTTCTTTTTTGCAATATTGTAAGTTTCGGGAGGTTCACCATGAGCACGTATCAAAACATTACAATCATGCAATTGCTTAAATTCGTCATGGGTAATAATTTGAAGGCCTTTATCATGAAGTCGTTTTACTTCCATTCCATTGTGGACAATATCTCCCAGGCAATACAACTGTCCAAGTTCACTCAGTTTTCTTTCTGCCACTTCTATTGCATGTATCACCCCAAAACAAAATCCTGAATATTTATCTATCGTAACGTTCATTTATTTTCAATTTCTTTTTAGTATCCTCTTTACCCTTTATCCTTTAACCTTTAACCTTTAACCTTTAACCTTTATCCTTTAACCTTTATCCTTTATCCTTTATCCTTTATCCTTTAATCTTTAACCTTTAACCTTTAACCTTTATCCTTTATCCTTTAAAAAACCTCCACAATTTGATTTTCTTTTCCCCTGAACTCAAATGTTTTTCCTTTCTTCTTACCTTTGATCACTTCATAAAAAGGAACTTTCACAGAAACAGCATAATAAGTATCACCTTCGACTTCAATCTTCCCGATGCTGATGGAGATAAATAGTTTTTGGTCGTTGGTAATTACCACAGAACCAAAACCAACTTCTTTATTTTCCTTAGATATATCTATTTTTTTGAGAATACTTATTTCTTCCAGTGCTTTTTCGAGCTGTTGACCGTACATATCGCGTTTACGCAATAACTGCATACGGTATGAATCATAGCGGTCCTTTGGCATACCATAATCATTGGCACTTTCCTGAGCATCTTTCATCAAATCTTTAAGGTTTTCAACTATCTCATTCTGATGATGAAGACAAGCTTTGAAAAGATTTTTCTTTATTTCAAGTTTATTCATATTTTGATAAAAAATATTTTTGTAATTTTACAGAAAAACTTCTACAAATATACTAAGTAAAATGCATCCTGACAAAAATATATTTATGACAGCAGCCATTCGCCTGGCTGCTGATAATTTAAAAACAGGCAAAGGAGGTCCGTTTGGCGCCGTTGTGGTTAAAGACGGAAAGATAGTCGGAAGGGGAGGAAACAGTGTTACCTCAACCAATGATCCCACTGCACACGCTGAAGTAAATGCCATCCGGGATGCCTGCAAGCATTTAAATACTTTCCAGCTTGACGATTGTGAAATCTATACCAGTTGTGAACCCTGCCCCATGTGCCTCGGAGCCATTTACTGGGCACGCCCTAAAAAAATATATTATGCCTGTTCTAAACAGGATGCTGCCGTTGCAGGTTTTGATGATTCATTTATTTATGAAGAAATCAATATTCCATTAGCTGATAGAAAAATTCCCGCCATACAGATGATGCAGGAAGATGCGCTGGAGGTGTTTAATAAATGGGTTGAAATGGAGAATAAAATTGAATATTAGATAAGTAGAAAGTAAAAAGTAGAAAGTAAAAAGTAAAAAGTAGAAAGTAAAAAGTAGAAAGTAAACAGTAATTAGTAAGATTTTTATTTTCAGTTTTTAGTTATTTGCAATAAAATAATAATTTTCAAATTTTTAAATTTCCTAATTTTTAAATTATTCCCTAAAAGTCGCCTTCATCATTTCCTCCGCCGTTGCCGTTATCGGTTGGTTTTTTACGGGCTTTGGTTTTGAGGCCGCCATTGATCTTATAAGTAAGGGTTAAATAGGCAGCCTGTGATTGACGTTTATGGTTCATCAATGCATAAAAGCCGCTTCCATATGCTTCATTTTTCCATATTTGGGTATTGAAAATATCACTTACCCTGAAGCTAACAGAAAATTTATCTTTAAAGATATCCTTTTTAACAGCAATATCAGCAGAATAGGTTTCGAACATTTTTCCCTGAGGGGTTATAATAGGGGCACGGTAGTTAGCAGAAATCTGAATAGATAAACTCTTGCCAAGATTCATGGTAGAATTTAATTTTGAGGTCCAGCTGTAATTGTCTGTTGAAATGTTGCCATCTATGCTATTGCCTTCGATAATGGTACGGAAATAACTGAAATTGGCATTGATACGCCACCATTTAAGAATTTCCTGTTCCAAAATAAAGTCAACACCGTAGGAAACACCTTTGGATAAATTTTCATTGGTCATATAGGAAATACCATCATTTCCCAGATAGCTGATGCGTTTTATCACATCATTGATCTGACGGTAATATACCGATGTATAGAAGGAAGTTTTATTCCAGTATTTTGAATGCCCCAGTTCGAAAGAATTGATGTATTCCGGTTTTAAATACGGATTGCCATAGCGGATAAGTAGTGGGTTTGAATAATCTTTAAATGGATTGAGATCATACATATTCGGTCGGTTTACCCTGCGGCTGTAACTCAATTGAATTTCGTTTTTACGGGCTAATTTTTTAGAAATATGCAAACTGGGATATAAACTCACATAATTATTTGTATAAGACTGGGCTTGTGTAAGCTGATCTGCTTTGGTACTGGCTTGTTCAAGCCTCAATCCGAATTGCAAGGAAATACTTTTCCATTCATTTGAAAAGGTAGCATATATTGCATTGATATTTTCCTGGTATTTAAAATGGTTGCTTGCATTTATATCATTGATAAATTGTAAATTACTATCTTGTTTTTCCAGCACAAAATCATTATCTACATTTCTGAAAATGCCCTGGTAACCACCTTCTAATTTCATCTTTTCTCCGAAAGGATGAATGTAATTTACAGTTGCATTGCCAACCCAATTGTTGCCATTGTCAAATTGTTTCTGTAAAACTGCCGGCAAGGAAGTAACATTGGTATAATTCATTAAATAATTATTGAGACTCATAACCGTATTCTCGGAACTTTTTGCAGTAGTATAGGAAAAATCAGCACTTAATTCCCTGTTTCGTTGTGTAAATGTTTTCTTATAGTTTAATGCAAACATAGTTGAATGATCACTTTCAGTTTCTGAATTATGTTGCTTATAATCATTTTTTTTAATATGAACATAATCATCGGTATAACTAAGCAAATCCTGATTACGTTCACTTCCGCCAGTATTGTATTGTCCCATTAACGTAAGGGTGTTTTTTGGATTCAGATACCAATCGAAACCGGCTTTTACTGTATTGTTGTCCATGATACGATTCATATCAGAATGCTGAGTAGTATAGGATGAAGTATCGCTTAGTGTTGCTACTCTATAGGTATCTCCGTAACCTTTTCCCTGATTCCATCTGCCATCCCAGGAAGTAAACACATTGAATTTTTCAGTACTGTAATTAAGATTTACTGAACTGCTGTAGCGATTACTTGTTCCTGCACTTGCAGTTAGCATTCCATTCAATCCCCTTGCTGTTTTTTTCTTTAACCTGATATTAATGATACCTGACATGCCTTCAGGGTTGTATTTAGCAGATGGATTGGTGATTATTTCAATGGCTTCGATTGAACTGGCAGGAATTTGTTCCAAAATAGCCTGACGACTCATACCTGTAAGACTTGATGGTCGACCGTCAATTAAAATATTGACATTGGTACTGCCTCTTAAACTGACATTTCCATCAATATCAACCGTTACAGCAGGAATGTTTTGCATAACATCCACAGCAGAACCACCTGCACTGACTAAATTTTTATCAACATTTACAATTTTTTTGTCCAGGGAATATTCCATCATGCGCTTTTCAGCGGTAACCGTTACTTCACCCAATGTGCTTGAACTGGGTGAGAATTTTATCTGCCCCATTTTTTTATCAGTTTCCTTTCCATTGACGGTGATGTTAGGTATTTTTAAGCTGGAATAACCAATAAAGCTGACCACCATATAGTAATTTCCAAAAGGAACTTTTTCTATCGTAAATAAACCTTTCTGATTAGAGATTGCTCCGCTAACCATTACCGAGTCTTTGCTGCGGAAAATTACCAGATTAGCATATTCAACAGCCTGTAGCGTTTGTTTGTCAACAACAATTCCGGAAATACTTCCCATACCACCTGCACCCATGCCTGATCCTTCGGGACGCCCTTGTCCTTTCCCGTATTGGTTCTGAGCGAGAGCATATTGTGTAATTAATAGTATCAGGAAAGTGAAAGTAAAGCTTAGTTTTTTTATAAAAGGCATATTATTTAGGAATTTATTTTTTTTACAAGGTTTGCAAAAGTATTGGATTTATTGATACATTCGACTTAGATTATCCTATTTTAGGAATATTTAAGTTTTAATTTTACTAAGACAGTTCATTTGTTAAAAACTTGCGGTATAAAATAAAAAAAGCGACAAAAGTTTATTACTTTCATCGCTTTTTTTGATCGTTTTATTAATAAAGTTATTTATTCTAAAAAAAATCTTTATAACTTTATAAACTTTACAAACTATTTTACCGGTACATTTTTCAAGGTTTCCACCAAAAAATCCCAGAATTTCTTTACACTGGCAATGTTTACTTTTTCATCCGGAGAGTGAGGGAAGCGAATGGTAGGACCAAAAGAAATCATATCCCAGTTAGG
>CAIUKU010000344.1 GCA_903899825.1 uncultured Bacteroidales bacterium
CAATCTGAAGTAATATAATTACTATCCAGGCGAATAGATACAAATTTAGGAATTTTTACAGAAGAATACATTTTATAATCCTTCCCTAAATACATATCAAGTGCAATTGCCATTACCGTATCCAGATAAATTATACGGTTTTCATAATCCAGATAAGAGATATAAGAATAAACTTTAGGCGTTGATTTCTCCGGAAAATAATATTTAAAATGGGTAAACGCAGCAGATAATTTTTTTTCCAACCCATTGACTTCAGGATAAGTTTTAATCAGATCATCATAAATCTGATGTAAATCAGGATCGGAGATAAAATTATAAAGTCTCACAAGATTAAGTGTATCATCTAAATTTCCATCCAGAAAAAGCATATATTCGGCTTTATATTTCGATAAATCTTTTTTGAGATTATCAGCATCTACATTCATCAAAACTTTTTCGTAACGATGTATTTTAATATTTACTTTTTGATCTTCAGGAATTTCAATAGTAAGTTTATTATTATTTTTAGGTTTACAGCCGAATATTAGATAAAAGACAATAAGAATAATAAATAATGTGTGATTTTTTATATATCGCATACTGTTTATTGTTATTGAGTTAATGGTTATTAGAAATTAAGTTATTATGCTTATAGTCAATTGATATCTTGTTATTTAATTATTGAAACCCAAGTAAATTATCATTTTCCATCATTCAATTAAAAGAGCTTCATTCCCAATGAAATATTCAATAATTTGGATTTAGTATCCATTGAAGGATTGTCAGAAATATTATTCAATCCCCATTCATACCTTACATCCAGTGAAAAATTCATTACATCAATTCCGGCACCTAACTGAACGCCCCATAATGTATTTTTATATTCAGAAGTTTCAGGTGCACTTCCTAAATTAACACCATTTACCTGATATGAAACATCTTTACTGGTAACAAAAGAAATAACCGGACCTGTCATAATTCTTAAGTTTACTGCTTTTAAATCAATTAATTTCAAACCAACTAATACAGGTACATCTATCATATTTAGCACCGTTTGTTGAGTAAATACCTGATTTTGAAACTGAGGGATGGTAGCACTCTGAAAATCGCCACCTTTTTTAGTAAAATATACTTCAGGTTGAAGATAAACAACAGGTAGTTTTATACGGGCAAAAGCTCCGAATAAGAAACCTGTTTTAGCCTGATCCTTAATATCGTTGACATTTGAAAATTCATTCAGCATTTTTGATGAATTAATTCCAATTTTTACACCTAAACTAAATGGTAATTGTGCATAAGTGTTGCACGAAAATAACAAAACAATTCCAATAATAATAGCTATGTTTTTCATTTTTAATGGGTTTAATTTATTTTTAATTAAATATTAGCTGTTTGAAAATATATTTTTTTTCAAACGTTTTCTTTTGCGAATTTAGTTAATTTTGTTTTCCAAAATTCAAAACATTATAAATAATATAAGAACTATGAAAAAACAAATTGTATTAATAATGATTCTTATTGTTAGTATTACAGTTAACAATATTTATGCCCAAAAAAAACAAAGATCAAATTTTCAGTTGGGAGCAAAAATATCGCCTAATATTTCCTGGTTAAATGCAAATGCTCAGGATTTCGTCAGTGATGGTACTTCACCAAGATTTTCATGGGGATTTATTGCAGATTTTCAATTTGCTGAGAAATACTTCTTTTCTTCAGGATTTAATATTACTTCAAACGGAGGAAAAATAATTTATCCTTATATTAACAAGCCTGATTCAATCTCCACATTAGGTTCACTTCACCGTAGTATAAATGTCCGTTATGTTGAATTTCCAATTAGTATTAAAATGAAAACGCGGCAATTTGGTTATTTAACTTATTTTGGGCAAATTGGCATGGGTATAGGATTGAGATTGTCTGCCAATGCCAATGATGATTTTTATGCAAATGGCTCTAGTATAGCAGTTAGTAAAAATGATATTAAAATTGAAGATGAAATTAATTTTTTAAGATTATCCATGATATTGGCTGCTGGCGTAGAATATAATTTAGGTGGTTCAACTTCTATTTTTGGAGCGTTGACATTCAATAATGGCTTTACAAATGTTTTAAACTATAAAAACAACGTAAGTCCTTTTGTTGATGCAGATGCTTCTTCCAATTCTTTTGAAATAACGATAGGCATTTTATTTTAATTTCATTTACAAAATCCGAATTTTGTTTTTCATTAGCAATATTCAATATAAAATAACAGATGAAAATTGCGTTAGCACAAATTAATTATCATATTGGGAATTTTGAAAAGAATATTAGCTCAATCATACAAGCTATTGGAACTGCAAAAAACCAGCACTGTGATTTGGTAGTTTTTGCAGAATTATCGGTTTGTGGCTATCCACCAAGAGATTTTCTGGAATTTTCAGATTTTTTAGATAAGTGTAATGCAGGTATCAATCAAATTGCCCTTGAATGTAATGGTGTTGCTGCTATTGTTGGCTTTCCATCAATAAATCCTGATGAAAAAGGTAAAAATCTATATAATTCTGCAGCTTTTTTATGCAATGGGAAAATAGCATCTTTGCATCATAAAAGCCTGCTACCCAACTATGATGTTTTTGATGAATATCGTTATTTTGAACCCAGTAAAAATTCAACAATTATTGATTTTAAAGGCTGTAAAATTGCTTTGACAATTTGCGAAGACTTATGGAATATTGGCGAAGAACAACTCTACCCCTATGCCCCTATGGATGACCTGGTTTCACAACATCCTGATTTAATGATAAATATTGCTGCATCCCCTTTTAATTACGAACAAGCCCAATGCAGAAAAGAGATTTTAACGAAGAATGTTGAGAAATATAATATTCCACTTATCTATGTCAATCACGTTGGTGCACAAACCGAACTCATTTTTGACGGAGGTTCATTGGCTATCAATGCCAACGGAAAACTCAATACTGAATTAAATTATTTTAAAGAAGATTTTAAAACTGTTGAGTTTATTGATTTAAAACAATCCAGTTATAAGATTTCAGACGAAAAAAAAATTGATAAAATTGATTTGATTCATAATGCGCTGGTATTAGGTATTAAAGATTATTTTGGGAAATTAGGTTTTTCAAAAGCAATTTTAGGACTTTCTGGTGGAATTGATTCCGCCCTTACATTGGTACTGGCTAAAGAAGCACTCGGAAATGAGAATGTTAAGGCAATATTAATGCCTTCTCGGTTTTCCTCTCAACATTCTATAGATGATGCCATTCAACTAGCCGAAAATCTGAATATTTCATTTGAAATCATCCCGATCGATCCGATTTATGAAAGTTATGAAACCACTCTTTCCCCCTATTTTAAAGGATTAGCATTTGATGTAACTGAAGAAAACTTACAGGCTAGAATCAGAGCAGTGCTATTAATGGCTTTCACCAATAAATTTGGCTATGTTTTGCTGAATACTTCCAATAAAAGCGAAGCAGCTGTTGGATATGGGACATTGTATGGTGATATGTGCGGAGGCTTATCTGTTTTAGGTGATTTGTACAAAACAGAAGTCTATGAACTGGCTCATTTCATTAATAAAGACGAAGAAATAATTCCTAAAAACTCAATTGTAAAACCTCCTTCTGCTGAATTACGTCCCAACCAAAAGGATATTGATTCTTTACCCGATTATGCTGTTTTAGATAAAATTCTTTTTCAATATATTGAGCAGCGAAAAGCTCCAAGAGAATTGATTTCACAGGGATTTGATGAAGAAATTGTCAAAAAAATTCTTAAATTGGTTAATACCAACGAGTACAAAAGGCATCAAACACCACCTATACTAAGAGTTTCACCAAAAGCTTTCGGAATGGGAAGGCGAATGCCTATTGTTGGTAAATATCTTTCATAATTTTTCTGTTTCTATCAAATTAAAGATTTATTGTTTTACAAATTTTTGTGTATACATATTTTCCCCTAGTCTGAGTTTAATAATATAAATTCCATTTTTTAAACCTGATACATCTATATTTTTCTGATGACTGCTTGTAAGGATGGTTTCACCCAATAAGTTTATAATTTTAATTTCTAAGATTTCATTTGCAGATATATCAACTGACAAAATTGTATTTGCTGGATTTGGATAAATTGATACTATAGGTTGATAACTTTTAGACTCATCAATTGAAGTACCATTACACATTATTTCATTCAAAAGTACCCAGATCTGGTTACAGAATTGCGTAGGGACTTCACCAAAATTGCCGGGAGCAACTCCCATTCTAATAACAACCAGTCCTTTACTTCTTGAAACACTTACAATTTGACCATTTTTACCTAAACCGGCAAACATATCTGAAGGGGCATCTGGTGCATAAGAACCAGGAAAAACAATCTGTAAACCCGGAGCCATATAGGAGGATTTACCATTAAGCCACCAGAGATAGCCATATGAATTATTAAGCGTTTGAGAAGTGTTACACATCTGGTTTATATAAGTAGTATCATGCAACAAAGTGTCGCTGTTCCATATACATTTATTCTGAAATAATAATCCAAAGCGTGCCATGCTCCTAACTGAACTAAAAAAAACATTGTCATAATCAATCGTATACCAAAAACCATTCATGCCAGTTTTTAGCTTTAACTTTGATTGCGTATAAATATTGATTGGCTGTCCGGTAGCTGTTTCCAAAACACTTTCCAATAATGTATAAACTGCATTATGATAAGCCCACCGACTACCAGCATCAGCCAGATAGTTCAGACAAGTATCCAGTGTACAGTGGTTATCAGGAACACCATCATCCAACCCTGATGTCATGGTAAGTTGATTACGTATTTTGATTTTACTTTCCTGTGAAGGAGAACAATTTGTCCAGCCAGCTCCTAAATATTTTGAAGTTGTATCATAAATAGACAAATATGCTTCCTCCTGTGCTTTTCCTGTTAAAAATGAAGTTATGGTTTTACCTGCTGAAGCCCAATACCATAGACTGTCTTTTGAAAAACCACCAAAATACTTTTCCAATACAATTTTCCCGTCTTTTAAAACTATAAATCCTTTGGTATTTTCAAGTTGCAAGAAATTATACAGACTATCTATTTTGTTAACACACCAACCCAACGATACAGGTGAAACAGTATC
>CAIUKU010000345.1 GCA_903899825.1 uncultured Bacteroidales bacterium
ATTCTAAAAACTTAAAAAAAATCTCTATTTATTCCATTAACCGATTCTTATTGTTATTAATAATTGGCCATTTGAAATAATAATATTTTAAAAATCTCAAATTTATAATTACCTACCATAGAAAATAATAACAGAAACCTATTCTTATGATGTACGACATTATTGAACTAAACAATAAATTAGTAAACGAATTAAAAGACATAGCTAAGGCTCTCAACATCCCCAAGATTGAAAAATTAGCAAAACAGGATTTAGTATACAAAATCCTTGACCATCAGGCTGCCAATCCGCCCAAAGAAGTATTGGATAAAGAACGTAAAATGGAAAAGAATGCTTTTCGTCCCAAACGACAGAGAGTGGATCTGCAGGATAATAAAAAACCAATACACCAGCAGCCCATTGCAAAATCGAATATGGCAGGTAGTTCACAGCTCGAAATTGTAACACCCATTGCTCCGATTGCTGAAAAACCCTTTCAGAAAGCCTTCGAAAAGACGGATGATGTTGTTACTGAAAAACCAATAGAGGGCAAACCTTTATTGATAAAACCCATCAAACAAATCCCTGTTCATAAAAATCAACATCCTCCCAAAAACGAAAATATCGTTAAACCTGATGTTCCTTTTAAAAAAGAACATAAACACAAACCCGTTAAACCTTTTGTTAAACCGCTTGCTGAAGTTGAAAAACTTCCGCCTGTCAGGAAATATATTGATGAAGACCTGTATAAATTTGATGAAATTAAAATTGATGAAATACTCGATAGCATCCCTGAACCTGAATCCGAAATTCAGCTTGAAATAGATTTACCTCAATTACAGGAAACTACAGGCATGGAAGTAAAACCGGCTGAAGAAGAAGTGATTGAAGAAAGAAAAAGTTTTCAGGAAAAGCACAAACATGAAAGTTTTGTAAAGAATAAATACCAGGAAAGAAGCCGTGACGATAGTTATGATTTTGATTCTGTCATCGTTAGTGAAGGTGTACTGGAAATTATGCAGGATGGTTATGGCTTTTTACGTTCGTCCGATTACAATTACCTGAATTCTCCCGATGATATCTATGTTTCACAGTCACAGATCAAATTGTTTGGTTTGAAAACCGGAGATACCGTCAAAGGCAGCATTCGTCCGCCTAAAGATGGTGAAAAATATTTCCCTTTGATAAAAGTTGAAATGATCAATGGCAGAAAACCGGAAGAAGTAAGAGACCGTATTCCTTTCGATTATCTGAAACCCTTGTTTCCACAGGAAAAATTTATATTAACCGGTCACAACGAATCTACGATTTCTACCCGTGTCATTGATATGTTTACCCCCATCGGCAAAGGCCAACGTGGATTGATTGTTGCCCAGCCCAAAACCGGTAAAACCGTTTTACTGAAAGAAGTGGCCAATGCCATTGCTGCCAATCATCCTGAAGTTTATCTTATCATATTACTGATAGACGAACGTCCCGAGGAAGTAACCGATATGGAACGCAGTGTAAATGCAGAAGTAATTTCTTCTACCTTTGACGAACCTGCCGAACGTCATGTGAAAATAGCCAATATTGTATTGGAAAAAGCCAAGCGTTTGACCGAATGCGGACACGATGTGGTAATCTTACTCGATTCCATTACCCGTTTAGCAAGGGCTTACAATACGGTTTCTCCTGCATCGGGCAAAGTTTTATCGGGTGGGGTAGAAGCCAATGCCCTGCAGAAACCCAAACGTTTCTTTGGTGCTGCCCGTAAAATAGAAAATGGTGGTTCTTTGACCATTATTGCTACCGCTTTGATAGATACCGGTTCTAAAATGGATGAAGTGATCTTTGAAGAATTTAAAGGTACCGGTAACATGGAGTTGCAGCTCGACCGCAAGCTGGCCAACAAACGTATTTTCCCTGCCATTGATATTGTAGCCTCCAGTACCCGCCGCGATGATTTATTACTGGACAAAGATGTATTGCAACGCCTCTGGGTATTGCGCAACCACCTTGCCGATATGAATCCGCTCGAAGCCATGGAATTCCTCAAGGAAAGAATGCGCTTTACCCAAACCAACGAAGAATTTCTGGTATCGATGAATGGATAGGCGTTTAGGTATTTAGGCATTTAGACTGTTAGCTTTTAGAAAATTAAGGAGGCTGCTCAGATAGGGCAGCCTCCTTTTACTTCTTCATTCGTTAATCCTTATTCGCTATTTTTTTGATTTTAGAACAACCCAGCCTGCCTGCTTAACGGTATCTTATTTGTAAAGCGGGATGTTTATTATATAGTTTCAAGTTAAAAAAATGAATATAGTTGTTTAATAATTGTATTTTTGTCTTTCCTGACTGAGTGATGAATCTATTAAACCACTTTCCGTTTAGAAGGACAAGCCTGATAATGAATATAAAATACTACATATTATTCTTTCTTTTCACTGCTACTTTTGCTACAACAAAGGGGCAAATTATTGGGCCCAATTTGGTACAAAATCCTTCTTTTGAACAATATGAGACTTGTCCTGATAATTTAGCACAGCTTTATAAATCAAAATATTGGTGGGGTATAAGTACAGATTTTTATAATATTTGTAATACAGGAAATGTGTCAATACCCTTAAATTTTGGTGGTTTCCAAAATGCAAAAACAGGAGTTGCTTATGCGGCGTTTCTTTTACATTATCATTCTTTTAATATTACTAATAAAGTATATATGGAAACAATAAAAAACGTTCTTAGTGATAGTTTGAAAAAAAATAAAAGATATTGTATTAATTATTATTTATCACTGGCAGAATATACATTTATATATATAAATCAACCAAATGTAATTGTAATTTATGATTCTATTGGTGTGTTATTTTCTGTTAATCCGGTAAAAGATACTACAAGTACTATTATCTGTGATACATGTGCTATATTTACTAAAAGTGTTGTAGGTATTGATACAACAAATTGGTTTAAAATATCGGGAAGTATTATTGCACATGGTGGAGAAAAATATTTAACAATTGGCAAATTTAGTATTATGAATTGGGTACCAAATATTTTTGGTCAATTTTATGTTTATATAGATGATGTCTCCGTTTGCGAATGCAGTTTCGATATTGATTTAGGTCAAGATACAACTTTGTGCAAAGGAAATACTATTATACTTAAACCAAACCTGCCAAATGCAATTTATACATGGCAAGACAGTAGCCATGCAGCCACTTACGAAGTAAAACATAGCGGTACTTACTGGGTAAGGGCATACATAGCAGAATACGATATTACAACTTCCGATACCATTGTGATAAGCTATAGCGATTGCAACATAACGGAATTTTATATTCCCAATAGCTTTTCGCCTAATGGTGATGGCATCAACGATAAATTTGAGTATGGTAATGCAAGCTTTTTTGATATAAAAACATACATTTACAACCGCTGGGGACAGCTTATTTATGAAGGTGAAAACACAGATTACTGGGATGGAAGCTATAAAGGAAAGCCGGTACAAATGGATGTTTATAATTACAGGATAGAAGCCACCGACAAAGCCAGTAAAGAAAGGAAAATGTATAATGGGAGGGTAACGGTAGTAAAATAACCTCACCTAAAGTAGCCGACTCAAAAGTTCTCTGTGGAACTCTGTGAAAAGCTCTGTGCCACTCTGTGTAATTATTAAAATAGTATTACACAGAGAATCACTGAAAATATACATAGAATCGCAGCGTTTTAATTATATTTTGAGACAATCTTCATAAGCAACAAGGAATAAATATTATTATAAATTTGATTTTAAGATGCTTTAATAAATGAGACATAAAATGTAAACTTCCACTCAGGCGAAAGCCTCCCCTTTGGGGAGAGCCTGTCCCGAAACTTCGGGATTTGGAGAGGTTTATTTTTTTTTCTATTAATTCCACAAAAACATTATTTTTGCCTTTCATTAAATCTTAGTCTTATGAGAAAATTATATCCCCTGTTGCTGATGGTATTATTTATCATCATTGTAAAAACAGCTGCTTCCCAAACCCCGAAGAGCGAATACATAGCACCCACCGAGCCGGAAGTACTGCAAAAAATGGAATGGTGGCACGATATCAAGTTTGGATTGCTGATGCACTGGGGTGCATACAGTCAGTGGGGAGTGGTGGAATCCTGGTCGATATGTCCCGAAGATGAAGGCTGGTGTAAACGTAAGATTCCTGATTACAACGAATATGTCAGGCGATACGAAGCCCTTAAATATTCCTTCAATCCCATTCACTTCAATCCCGATAAATGGGCAGCAGCTGCCAAAGATGCCGGTATGCGCTATGTGGTTTTTACTACCAAACACCACGATGGTTTTTGTATGTTCGATACCAAACAAACCGATTATAAAATCACCGACAAGGAATGTCCGTTTTATAAAAACCCCAAAGCCGATGTTACCAAAGAGATATTCAATGCTTTCAGGAAACAGGATTTCGGTATAGGGGCCTATTTCAGCAAACCCGACTGGCACAGCGACGATTACTGGGATCCCAATTTTCCACCTGTCGACCGGAATGTAAATTATGAAACTTCCAAATATCCCGAAAAATGGAAACGTTTCCAGCAGTTTACCTTTAATCAGATAGAAGAGCTTACACTCAATTACGGCAAAATAGATATATTATGGTTCGACGGAGGCTGGGTACGCAGTCTGGCCGAGCAAACCGAAGAGTCACGTACATGGCTCAAACACAAAGCTGTTGATCAGGATATCAATATGCCGGCAATTAATGCGATGGCCCGTAAAAACCAGACCGGAATTCTGATGGTGGACCGTTCGGTGCACAATAAGTTCGAAAACTATTTTACACCCGAGCAGCAGATACCCGAAAAACCCCTGCCTTATCCCTGGGAAACCTGCATGACAATGGCCAACAGCTGGTCGTGGGTATACAACGATACTTATAAACCTACCCATAAACTCATTCATTTGCTGGTGGATATAGTGGCCAAGGGCGGGAATTTTCTCCTCAATATCGGACCCGATCCTTCGGGTCAGCTGGACGATACAGCCTATGTTCGTCTGAAAGAAATAGGGGAGTGGATGAAAATAAACAACGAAGCCATTTACAATACAAGACCCATGGCACCCTACAAAGATGGAAAAACTTGCTTTACACAGGGTAAAAACGGAGCTACCTATTTGATTTACCTTGCAGATGTGAATGAAAGCATGCCATCTGAAATTACAATTCATAACTATCAGCCAAAAGCCAACGCAAAAGTAAAATTGTTGGGAACTGATGAAATGATTCCTTTAGTATCAGGCAAGAATTTTATTACCTTAAAGTTAAACGGAAAATACATGTTAAATCCTCCGTGTAAATATGCGTGGGTGTTTAAGGTGGATTAAAAAGTCTAATTTTTAAGTGATTAAGTTTTAAGTTTACTAAAAAATCAATCTTTTAACCAGGAGTTGGTGATCATCAGAGAGGCCTCTGATAAATCCCATTCTTTGCATATAGGCATCGTGTTTTTTGGATTGGGCTTGTGTACATAGTTTTTCGTAGCCGAGTTTGGAGAAATAGTATAGATTTTCAGTATATACAAATTTGCCGGGCTTTTGGTCACGGTATTCGGGTATAACATAATCCAGTCCAATCATCAGTGTTTTATTGTCGTATTCATGTGCAAGTATAACGCCTGCAACTGACATATTCTTAAGGATCAGCATACTGATTTTGTTCATCTCGGGTTTAAAGCTGAAGTCAGGGAAAAAGCGGATGATATCTTTGTGGTGAAATTCCAGAAAAGCTTCCAGATATCTATTGTCGCTGCGAACTTCAAGTAAACGGAAATAATCGATACCGGCATACATTTTTGCAAGATAATAGATGTCAATACCCACTATAAATCCATTGAGAATTCCAACAGGCAATGCACCGATGATAAACCCATAGCATGAAAATAAAATAGCACCAATAAGATTAATCCATCTAAGCTTTTGTAAAGAATTCATCAGCATGGATGTAGCAATCACAATAGAAGCTAAGTAACCAATCCATTCGTAAGTAATTATAGTCATTGTTTCAGATTTTTGATTTTTATCAGATGATTGATGATGGGTGATTGATTATAAGGCTCTTTTAAATTTTACTCAAATTCACTTAAAACTTAACACTTATAACTTTAAACTTAATTCTTTACCACTCCACTTTATCTCTCCATACCGGCATGGTCATACATCTTGCACCACCGCCACCTCTGGGCAATTCTGAACCGTCGATCGTAACTACAAATTTTTTGTAATCGTTCAGGTTTTTTCTGCATTTGATTATATCGCGGGCTTTCAATACCTCATAGCCATTGTTGTTTAATTCTTCAATGGTATAACTGTTGCGTGCATAACCCATTATTTTTCCGGGAGCCAGGGCAAAGAAATTGGTTCCGCTGTGCCATTGTTCACGTTGTTGTATCCATAAATCGTCAGGAATTCCGCAGGTCAATGGTTTTAAATCAAATTTTAATTTTTGCAGGGCTTCCATCATGGTATTGCGGAAGCGGATAAAATCAACTTTACCGTTCTCAATCCGGATATGAACGGTCTGGTATTTGTTATGACGGGCAATTAAAGGTTCATAAATCATGCAATTGTCTTTATCCAGAAAGGTAAAAACCATGTCGAGATGGATAAATGACTCAGGTTTATAAGGCAATTCCTGTACAATGATATTCATGGTCGTTTTATTCTCTTTAAAACGGTCAATTAAAAAGTCAACGGCTTTGGTATTGGTACGACTGCCCAATCCTATTAATATTACATCTTCACGGGCTATGAGTACATCACCGCCTTCTATGGTGATTTCAGGATCAAAGTCTTTGTAATTGATAGGATTGACTGTTTTTGCACTCACGGTATCACTGTGATCGAAAATAGTTTCCATTATGATGGCTTCCCTGGCTCTAACTACACTTGCCATCCGGCTGATCAATACTTCATTGTACATCGAAATGGAAGCATCTCTCATGAAAAAGAAATTGTGGAGCGAACGCAATGAATACCTTTCCTGACTCAGAAAACTGGTTAAAGTATCCTGTTTCATTTCCACACCTTCTATCATTGCTTTTGTAAAGTCCTCAACATTAAGACTTAATAAGTCGTCGTATACATGCATTGCTTTTTCGTTGGTACATACTTTATGTGCCAGTTCACGCCTAACATTCTCGCTTTGCAGTGCTTCTTTCAACAGATCTTTTACTTCATACACATTGGTAAATTTTCGCAAAACACCCTCAAATTCGCAGTATTCTTTGGTAGCCACCGTAAGATTTAAAATATCGCTATACAATGCTCTCTCAGCATTTTGAGGCGTCATGTTCTCAATCTCACTCCCCGGATGATGTATGATTACACCTTGTAATTTCCCTATTTCTGAACTAATATTTACCTTCATACCTAATTTTTTGCAAAGGTAAGAAAAGTTTATAAAATACCTTTATACAGCAATTCTGACGTCAGAACTGCGGATGGCTTTAATGAAACAGACTGATTTTAATATCATTAACTTAATGATGGATGTATCGTTTTAATTTTTTACTATTGATTTTACAATTGATTAGTTTTTTAATTTTTAGAAAATGTACAGTAAATTTTCGTTATTTTGCAAAAAAAACACAAAATGAATATTCTTTTATTAGGTTCCGGTGGCAGAGAACATGCACTGGCATGGAAAATAAAACAAAGCAAAAAGCTCAATGAATTATACATCGCTCCCGGTAATGCAGGAACGGCTTTATGTGGACACAATGTCAGCATTGATTCCCTTGATTTTGAAAAAATCAAAGATTTTGTTATTGATAATAATATTCAAATGCTCGTCGTTGGGCCCGAAACGCCTTTGGTAGAGGGGATACACGACTTTTTTAATCGTGATATTGCTCTTCAGCACATAGCTGTAATTGGTCCTGAAAAAATGGGCGCAATGATGGAAGGCAGTAAAGATTTTTCTAAAAAGTTCATGATCAAACATGGCATTCCTACAGCAGCATATAAAACCTTTACCAAAAACGAGATAAGGGATGGCGTGGTTTTCATCAACTCATTGGAGCCGCCTTATGTTCTGAAAGCAGACGGACTGGCAGCCGGCAAAGGTGTGATTATTACCGAAAATCAGGGGGAAGCAGTACAAATATTAAACTATATGCTGGCCGATGCCATGTTTGGTGAAGCTTCGTCAAAAGTTGTGATAGAAGAGTACTTAAGTGGTATAGAACTTTCGGTATTTGTTGCTACTGATGGGAATTCATACAAAATATTGCCTGTTGCCAAGGATTACAAAAGGATAGGTGAGGGAGATTCAGGTCCGAATACAGGCGGCATGGGGTCGGTGAGCCATGTTCCTTTTGCAGATAAGGTTTTTATGCATAAAGTGGAACAGAAAATTGTAATCCCTACCATCAATGGCTTAAAGCAAGATAATATTCCCTACAAAGGATTCATTTTTATAGGACTTATGAATGTGAAAGGTGAGCCCTATGTGATAGAATACAATGCCCGTCTGGGAGATCCTGAAACAGAAACGGTAATACCCCGTATCAAAAGCGATATCATTGACTTGTTCGAAGGTATTGCCAATGGAAATCTTGCCGGAAAAGAAATCATTTTCGATGAACGGACTGCTGTATGTATCATGTTGGTTTCCAAAGGATATCCTGATAGCTATCAAAAAGGAAAAATGATCAGAAATCTGGATAAAATTGCAGATAGTCTGGTATTTCATGCAGGTACAACTACTGATAAAAGCGGTAATATTATTACCAACGGGGGAAGGGTGATTGCCATCACTTCTTTTGGGGATTCTATTGAAGAAGCAAAGGCAATTTCGCTGAAAAATGCTGAAATCATTGATTTTGAAGGGAAGTATTATAGGAAGGATATAGGGAAAGATTTGATTAAACAATAAGGTTTTAAGTTAAATAAAGTTTTAAGATTTAAGAGAAAAGACAAACAACTTAAAACTTAAAACTTAACACTTAAAACTTAAAACTTAACACTTAATTATCAACCCGGTATATGTTTTTTTTATTTCTATCCATCATTACTTCTACTGCTATTTTGGTTTTATTTAAGGTATTTCCAAGATACGATATCCATATTCTGCAGGCTATAGTTGTCAATTATATTACTGCTGCCAGCCTTGGATTTGCCATACAATGGAATTCATTTACTTTACATACTGTAGTGAATGAAACCTGGTTGCCCTATGCCATCGTAATTGGCTGTATATTTATATTAACTTTTCAGATTTTTGCTTTTTCTTCTCAAACGGCCGGAGTTGCTATTACAGCCATTTCCAGCAAAATATCGGTAGTGATTCCTGTTTTTATAGGCGCTTTTTTATATGCCAATGAAAGTTTGAGTGTGTTGAAAATATTGGGTCTTGTTTTTGCCATTGTTTCCTTCTTATTGGTGTTTAACAACAATGCCAATTTTAAAATCAATCCCAGGTTTATCTTTTTGCCGATTATTTTATTTCTGGCGAATGGTTTGAATGATTCCATGATGACTTATGCACAACGAAAGTTTGATGGTTTTAATACCATGCTTTTTGTCAGTTGTATCTTTTTCTTTTCCTTGTTGATTGGTGTAATCTGGCTTATTATCAATTACTTAATTTATAAACAAAAGCTATTGTCAAGAAATATAATTGCAGGAATTGTATTGGGGATCTTCAATTTTTTGTCCACCTATTATTTTTTCAGGGGAGTGTCTGTGGTAGAAAGCGCTGTTTTTTTTCCAATACTGAATGTAGGCATTGTAAGTACGTCTGCATTGACAGGCTTTTTTGTTTTTAAAGAAAAACTCAATCTGATCAATTGGATTGGAATTTTACTGGCGATGGGAACCATCGTTTTCATTGCTTATATTTAATTTCCGGCTTATGTTATTTGAAGATACCTATAAAACCATCAGCGCTCGTTCTGAAGGGATTTACAAAGAAAAAGGCAGTAAGTTTATTGCCGTAGCTATACCTGTCCTTACTGAAAATGATGTAAAAGATGCACTGGCAATGTTACGCAAGGAATACTACGATGCCCGCCACCATTGCTATGCCTATATACTAGGTTTCGACAAATCTGCCTACCGTATCAATGATGACGGAGAGCCATCCGGAACAGCAGGTCGTCCTATTCACGGGCAATTGCTTTCGAAAGATCTGACCAATACACTGGTAGTTGTTATACGTTATTTCGGAGGAACCAAATTAGGGGTAAGCGGATTGATCAATGCTTATAAAACAGCTACCAAAGAAGCCCTGGAAGATGCTGTAATACTTGAAAAAATAGTTCACGACATTTATGAAATCAGTTTTGATTATTTGCAGATGAATGATGTTATGAAACTCCTGAAAGATGAAAATTTGCATCAATTTAACCAGCAATTTGAAACCACTTGCCGCCTGCAATTTTCGGTCCGCAAAAACGATTCCTCCCGTTTGTATGAAAATATGCGGAAAATTGAAAATCTGAAAATTTGCTTTGTAAGAACGGAATAAAAATTCAAATAAACTTTCCATTCCTATTGTAATCAGTACAAACTATTCAAACAATAAAACGTTTGCTCATTGTATTATGTGTAATTAGGATCATAAATCTCATTAATCATCAGCTATCAATAAATCAATGATGATAATTACAATTACTTTCCTCCGGCCATCAAGTTTTTACCACTTTAACTATTTTAGTCAGCCCATTAAATAATACTTTACTGTAATCTATGCAATAAGTGAAATGGCTTATATTTTTTACTAATAGTTTTCCCAAAAAAATAAAAAGACAAAAAACCAATATAGTAATTCAGGTATAAGCAAATAGGAAATATTTTTTTGCATAAATAAGTTTTTTGCTAAATATTGATGTATATTTGTAATCTCATTAACATATATTTTAAATCATCTACAATGTCGAGTACTGAAGAAGAAGGTTTAATATTTGCCCTAGCTGTGGATGAAATACTACAGTTTAATAATATGATGATTA
>CAIUKU010000346.1 GCA_903899825.1 uncultured Bacteroidales bacterium
AGAAAAAAATAAATATATTAAAAGTATATTATTGTGTATTTCTTTGGTAATTCCTTTCAAAATGTTGCCAAAGCGTTTCTTCTGGAACCGCTGCGATAACTGTAAGTTCTTCTTTTTTAACAGGATGTATAAAACTAACGGAACGTGCATGTAGGCTTATTGAAATATTGCGATTAGGACGTTGAGCGCCATATTTTACATCTCCTTTTAAAGGGCAACCGATGGCAGCTAATTGAGCTCTTATCTGATGGTGTTTTCCTGTCATAAGTTCAACTTCAATCAAATAATAGCTATCGCTGCTATCAATTACTTTATATTTTAGTTCAGCTCTATGGCTACCCGGTACTTCTTTATCGTAGACATATGTCTTATTCTGCTGTTCATTCTTTTTTAAAAAGTTAATTAAATGACCACTTTCCTGTTCAGGCTTATTTCTTGAAATAGCCCAATACGTTTTTTTAATTTCTCTTTTCTGAAAAATTTGAGCCATACGCGACATTGCTTTGTCGGTTTTAGCAAAAATAACAACGCCACTTACTGGTCGGTCTAAACGGTGAATAACTGATAAAAAAACATCTCCCGGCTTGTTATAAGTTTCTTTTAAATATACTTTTACCAGTTCACCCAATGGAATGTCACCTGTTTTATCCCCTTGAATTATCTGAGAAGATAATTTATTTAATATAATTAAATGATTGTCTTCAAATATGATTTGTTTTGCAATAACCTCTGCAATGCTTGGGTAGTCAGACATTTTTTTTTATTAATATTGTTCTTTTTCACTAGGGAAATCAAATGTTTTTACATCATTAATATAGCTTCCCACAGCACCGTAGATTTCTTCATATAAATTATGGTATCTTCTTAAAAAGCGAGGTGAAAAATCCTGAGTAATTCCAAGCATGTCATGCAGAACCAGGACTTGTCCATCTACTCCTCCTCCGGCACCAATACCAATAATTGGAATTTTTACTTCATGGGTTACCTTAGTGGCCAATTGAGAGGGAATTTTCTCAAGTACAATTGAAAAACAACCGGCATTTTCAAGATGATGGGCATCTTCAATCAAACGATCCGCTTCGTCTTTTTGAGTAGCTCTTACAACATAAGTTCCGAATTTATGAATCGACTGTGGTGTAAGTCCAAGATGTCCCATTACTGGAATTCCGGCTGAAAGTATTCTGTTAACTGACTCTATAATTTCTTTTCCACCTTCTAACTTAACAGCATCTGCACCTGTTTCTTTCATTATCCGGATGGCTGAATTTAAGGCTTCTTTGGAATTACCCTGATAGGTGCCAAATGGCATATCAACTATTACCAATGCCCGGTTAACAGCCCTGACAACTGATGCTCCATGATAAATCATTTCGTTCAGCGTTATTGGAAGTGTTGTACGATGACCTGCCATAACATTGGATGCAGAATCACCAACTAAGATAGCATCGATATTCGCTTTGTCAATTATTTTAGCAATTGAATAATCATATGCAGTAAGCATGGCAATTTTTTCGCCTTTGAGCTTCATTTCCTGCAAAACATGCGTTGTAACTTTCGTAATAACATTTGGTAAAGCTGCCATTATCTTTATATTTATTTTTTTTTGAGCTGCAAAGCTATAAAAGATTTGAAAAATGGTATCATTTATTATATATATTTTTATTTCAAACAAAAAAAGCTGCCCAATTAAGCAGCCTTTTTTGCTTGAAAGATTGATTTTTAATTAAAAAAACCAATATTTAGTCCGGCAGTTGCTGATGAGTAACCTCCCGGAACTAATGAACCTTCGGCAAATATTGCTAAGAATCCTAATTTAATTCTAAGACCGCCGTTAAAGCCAACGTGAGTAGCAGAACCTTCAATTCCAATTGGGTCGGTCAAATTGGTAATTGTTTTAATTCCAGTATTGTCTAATGTTGTAATTGGATAATTTCCTTTTAAATCAAGTGTAGTTTTATAATGAGATAGACGTACCCCTCCAAATAACGTGAGAATTGATAATTTTTTAGAAATAAGGATATTAGCATTCCAAGCTGTAGAAGAAAAATTAATTGTTTGATTATTAAAAATTTGTCCTGATGGATTACTTATACCCGTTTCTGCCTTTAAGAAATCACTTCCAACCATATCAAGACTTGCACTTGCAAATGCTCCGGCAAAAGACAAATCAAACGCTTTATCCTTTATAAATGGGATCCATTGTTTAATATTGTGTTTTAAGCCAATGCCAAAATAACCTGCTTTATAATCACCTGTCTCAATTTTTGGAAAAATACGAAGCATTACCTCAGTACCTTTTATCAAACCAACACTTAACTGAACTACTGGTAATGGAGACATATTTATTCCAGTACCTTTAAGTGCGATAGGTGTTTGAATTGAAGTTCCACCATTACTGTAATATGCGAACAAATCTGTCATAGTAGTATTTTCTCCAAAAACAGTTGGAGCATTTATTGGAATATTACCAGTAGTGCGTAAGTGAGTATATTTGGCAGGGTCAATAGAAAAAGATTGTTTGTCTTTGGGGACAAATGATACTATCCTCCAATAGTTAATGTAAATCTTCCTGTTTTTAGAGGTGCTGCAGTACTATACCAACCATTATTCAAATTGTTGCCAAATGTTTCTAAAAAAGGAGAAGCATAGTCAGTAATAAGCATATTTGCTTCTGTTTTCCCTGTGGCTAAAAGCTGAACCATGTCAGATTGAGCGTTCAAAGAATTAAATCCAAAAATGAAAATAATTCCAACAATAATTTTTCTTAAAATGTAATTTTTTTTCATGTTTTTAATAATTTATAATTAATAATTTCAAATTAGTATGACAAAGATAAC
>CAIUKU010000347.1 GCA_903899825.1 uncultured Bacteroidales bacterium
AACATACAAACTGGTATAATTTTTTTATTAATAACTCAAAAACAAAAAATCATGTTCGAAAAAATTTACATCGGAAAAGGAAAAAAAGTTGAAAACTTAGAAATCGTAAAAGTTAAACTTTCAATCGAAGAATTACAAAAAATGATCAAAGAAGCAGGAACTTCAAAAAACATTTACTTCGAAATTGCAAATATGAAACATGCAGATCAATATGAAAATACGCATACTTGCTATTGGTCTAAAAAAGTAGAAGAAGTAGCTGAAGAAATAGCCGGAAAATCTGGAAAGAAAAAATAAGTTTTCAAAAATTCAAAAAAAAGGGAATCTGAAAGGATTCCTTTTTTTTGCTTTATCTTTTTTTTGAATCATTTTAAATTATTTTTTTGTAAATTTTACTCAATGCAATGATATCATTACAATAGATTAATTCTAATATTTTTATGACTTTAAATTTAGTCAGCCTATAGCCTTACTAATTTTATATTCTGTCAGGCCAGAACCTGATTTTTATTTGCATATGTCAGGCTAAAGCCTTACTTTTGTCGCCAATATGTCAGGTAAAATTTTACACACATGAAAAAAAATAAACTGCAAATAGAACAATTGGATGCTAAGATTAAAGTTTTGGCTCCTGTAACAAAATCAGTGCTTCCTCCTACAGGTTGGATAAAAGCTGTTCGTTTAGCCTTAGGTATGTCACAACAACAATTAGCAAACCGTATTTTAATTACAAAACAAAGTGTTCAGGAGATGGAACAAAGGGAAAAAGATGCTTCAATTTCCCTAAAATCACTTCGTGAAACAGCCAGAGCACTTGATATGGAATTGGTATATGGGTTTGTGCCTAAAGATGGCTCATTGGATGCATTGATAGACCGTAAAGCAAGAGAATTAGCTACCAAAATAGTCTCGAGAACATCAAATACCATGAAACTGGAAGATCAGGAAAATTCTGATATCAGAATCAAAAATGCTATTGAAGAACGTACAAACTTACTTAAACACGAAATGCCTAAAATATTATGGGATTAGACTTAGAGTATATCAATGGACAAACACCATTGGATGAAGATGAAAAAGATGAATTGCTTATCCCTACCATTGCTACTCGTGCGGAATTAGACGAGTTTGAGCAACATAATATTGAAGAAGCTATGCAATGGGTACTTACCCGTTCATTTAAAGCTAAAGCAATTCTTACAGAGCAATTTATAAAAAAGCTTCATGAACGTATGTATGGAAATGTTTGGGCCTGGGCTGGAAACTATAGAAAAACCGACAAAAATATAGGTATTGATAAATGGCATATAGCTACAGCATTGAAAGTATTATTGGACGATACTATATTTTGGATAGAAAATGATACATATTCCCCGGATGAAATTGCAATACGTTTTAAACATAGATTGGTAAGCATCCATTGTTTCCCAAATGGAAACGGTAGACATAGCAGATTAATGGCTGACATTATTATAGATAAAATTTACAAACTACCAGTATTTTCATGGGGTGCAGGAAACCTGGTGAAACAAAGTGATACCAGAACTAAATATTTGAAAGCATTGAGAGACGCTGATAAAAATAACTTCGAAGAATTACTTGCATTCGCAAGATCATAAAACTGAAATTCCCAAAATTTCAAAATAGTAAATAATAGCTGAGATTTTTTTACAAAGCCGGAAGTGTTTTAAACTTTTGGCTTTTTTTATCCCTAAGTCTCTCATTCCCATTGTCTCATCGCTCCCTCGCCTTATCGCCCTATCGCTCTCTCGCTCTCTCGCTCCCTCGCTCTCTTCCTTTTTTGCTTTGTCCTTTTTTTTCCCCCTCCCTCAAAATATTTTTGCTCAAAATATTTCAATATGAATCCCGATGCTGTAAAATTGAGTTATGTTTTGAACGATTTAGATATTTCTTCTAATCCTGATGGCTCACAACGCTCTTTTTCAATCCGCTTTATAAAGAGTAATGGAGAAAGTGTTTATCTGAACAGAGCAGTTAAAACCGGCCTGAATTTTAATCTTAAAGAGAATGCGATGAGAGGAGTTAGACCGGTCGATTCAGAACTTAAGCCAATAGGCCATATTTATGCCGTAAAAATCTGGCACATTGTTGAATATAATAATCTAACAGTTGTTTTATGAATGTATGTTTTAATAAAAAAGATATTCCATTGCTGGCTGTTGGTGAACGCATAATGGTAGTAACAAAAGGTGGCCCTACATTAACTTCTGCTTCTCCTGCTGAAGATATTTCTCCCATAATCATGGGTGAAAGCAAGATTGTCAGATGGGGAGATCAGAACAATTATCCATCTATTGCTGAAGCATACATTCGTAAATCTACAGTATTAAACAGTGGCTTGCGCTATAAATGGATGGCTACAATTGCCCAGGGCATTTATGCTGCCAATCAAAGTGGAATTGATGCAAATGGCAATGATATCCTTACTGTAGTTCCTGATATTCAGTTACAACGCAGCCTCAGAGATCGGAAAGTCTTCAATTATATGCTGGATGCTTACCGGGATATCTTTAAATTCGGTATTTGTTTTCCGGAATTGATTTTTTCTGCAGATGGCAACAAAGTGGATGGTATCAATATCATCAATGCCCGCTTTTGTCGCCTGACCAACGATAAACAATATGTTGCCTATTCTGAATATTGGGAAGGGACAACAACAATAGCCAATTCAGAAAATACAAAGTTTATTCCTGTGCTGGATCATTATGATCCTTTGGCCGACCTGAAAAGATTGAAAATGGCAGGAAAAACCAAAGGGAAAAGCTATATTTATCCGCTTTTCAATCGTTTTTCCAATAATGTAATTTATCCATTACCTGACTGGGATACTGCCCGCCAGAGTGGTTGGCTGGATATCAGTCAGGAAGTACCGGAATTTATTAAAAATGTCTACAAAAATCAGGCTTCTTTAACGTATTTGATTCGCATTCCATACAGTTATTGGGATAAAGTTTATCCTGTCAGTCAATATACGAATCCTGTTGAGAGAAGAAAACTAATTACTGCAGAAATTGCAAAAATCGAAACAACGCTCATTGGTTCCGAAAATTCTAAAAAGTCCCTGGTGACTCATTTTTCAGTCAATGATTTAGGTAAAGCGGAAGAGAAATGGGATGTAGAAGTTTTAGATGATAAATTCAAAAGTGATCAGCAATTGATTACTTCTGCAGCTGCCAATTCTGAAATTTTATTTTCTATTCTGGTGAATCCGGCTGTGGTTGGAGCCATGCCCTCCGGGGGTGGTCCATATGCTCAGAATTCAGGGGGAAGTAATATCCGCGAAGCTTTTCTGGTGAACAATGCCCTGGCCTGGGTGGATCAGCAGCATATCATTTATCCCATTGAACACATGCTCAGGTTCAATGGATACAGTGAAGATATCGAAATCAGAGTGAAAAAGACAATATTAACCACGCTCGACACAGGTGCCGGCACAAAAACCCTTAGCTGATGTTTTTTATACAAGATACTTCAGAAATTCAGAAATTTATCGGTATTAATGCCGATTTCAATTTTGACATCCTAAAACCTCATTTAAATTGGGCTCAGGAATCATATTTGCCTGATTTATTGGGTGCATTGTATGATAAATTGGTTTATGTGAGTAATTATGGCTACAGTCAGCAGGATTTGACCCAAAAACCTGTCTTTGACGTGCTTTTTGATAAAGTAAACAGCGTTATTGTTCATATTGCTGTTTTTGACTGGCTTTCCATTGCAGGAATTTCTTTATCTGACATTGGTTTGCATCGCCTTGAAAGTGAAATGGGAGGGACAACCCGCAAATCTGCCTATCAATACCAGGAACTTTCTGCCAAAGAGTTTTACAGGAAAAGAGGTTTTAATGCCATGGACAATGTATTGAAATATGTAATACAGAATATTACCATTTTTACTGAATTTCTCACTTCAGAATCTTATAAAAATCTGACAACTGATATTATTCCCAACACTACCATTTTTAATAAGCATTACAATATTGGTGGCAGTATGCTTTTGTTCATGAAATTAAAGCCTTTTATTCACGATGCTGAAGTATTTGATATTATTCCGGCTATTGGCAATACTTTGTTTGAAAATACAAAAGCCAATGTCAATGCAACACAGGGCAGTTATGCTACTTTGATAATTCCTGCCATGAGAAGAGCATTGGCAAATTTAGCCATTGCAAGAGGTATTGAAGCCTGCAGTATCAATCTGGTGGAAGATGGTGCCCGCCTTATAGTCAGAGATAGTTTTAACAGCAATATTGAAACAATCTCAAAGCCTGATTTGTCAAAACTGATAGCTGTTTGCAGAAATACCGGAGAAAACTATCTGGGCTTGCTTTGCTCCAATATCAGAGCAAATATAAATCAATTCCCTTCATTCATTGATAGCAGAACAGCACCTTTAGACAACACAGATAAAAAACTCCTAACTTTCTATTAGCATGAACAGCAATATATTTATTAAGATTTTTACTTTCGTCCTTAGCTATTTTGCACCCATAGCTACTATCATTCATGTAATGCTGATATTCATTCTGATTGATTTAATATCAGGAATCTTGGCAGCTAAAAAAGCCAACATCCCCATTGAAAGTTCTAAAATGAGAAAGACAGTCAGCAAACTAATCTGGTATATGGTGGCTGTTATCATGGCGCACATGATGGAAAATACTTTTGCAATGCAATGGTGTCACATGGCTCAGATTTGCGGTGGTTTTATCTGTATGGTGGAAATCAAATCTGTCTTTGAAAACATCAGTAAAATTACCAACGAACCTGTATTTATAAAATTATATAAGTTATTCGAAAAGAAAGCAAAAGATTCAGTTAATTTAAGTAATAATCAAAATCCTGATCAAAATGAGAATACCGGTAACAGGTAAAATCCTGAGTGGTTTTGGCATGAGAATACATCCCATTACCAAAAAACAAAAAATGCACAATGGAGTAGACATCGCTTCTCCAATGGGAACAATTGTAGTATCTCCGGCTGATGGCAAAGTTACAGATGTCTGGAATGATACTGTTTTTGGTGGTGGTTTATCCATACGGATTAAACATTTTAATGGCTATTCTACAGGATATTGCCATCTTTCCGCTCAAATGGTAAAAATAGGCCAGCTGCTCAAAGAAGGTGAGCAAATTGCAAAAGTTGGCAGTACCGGAGCTTCAACGGGTCCACATTTGCATTTTGCTGTCAGAAATGCCGAAGGAGTTCCTATAGATCCCAAAACCGTAATCCAATTTATATAGTTCATTATTATTCTAATATATGCTACGAAGAAGGACCGACCTCAAAGAATTTGCGATACAAAACAAGCGGATAAAAATAGCGGTGGTACTGGTAAGCAATACAGTATAGCGAAGTTGAAAGGAATCATCAATGTAGAAAGGCTTATTTCGCTATAACTTGTATTGCGCAGCATTTTTAGAAGCGTAGTTTTGAAGTAAATTATTTGGAGTCTTGATTTTTTGTAACTTTTTGATCAAGCAAAAAGTTTGAAAATGAAGAAGATAGAATGTAAAAAGCTTATTAAAATATAAAAAGTATTCATTTATGAAAAATTTAATCTTTATCCTCATTGTTTTTAGCTTATTAAGCTGCAAAACACAAAAACAAATCACTTCTGAAAAATCGGACAGCACTGTTTATATCGAAACCCTGAGATTTGATACAATTACTACTCCTGCAGACAGCAGCTGGTTGAAAGCTTATTTCAAATGCGATAGTTTAGGTAATGTATACATTGCTCAAATGAAAGATTTTAAAACAAATGATTTAAATACTCAGTTTAATTTTGAAAATGGTATACTGAATTACTCAACCAACAGAGACGAAAAGAAAACCCTTCATCCTTGTATTGATCGTTACATTTATCGCAGGATAAATACTACACTAACTGTAACCAAAACTATCATTAAAATGAGTATGTTTCAGAAGATTTTTTTCTGGTTGGGTTTAATAAGCATTGTAGTATTTATAATCGGTGCTTATCTAAAATTCAGAAAATAATGCACGAAATAAAAATTCAGATAAAAAGTAAGTTGTTCAGGAAAAAGAAAATCTTTCTTTTTCCAGCTTCATTTCCTGACCTTAACTTTGATCAATGGACAGCCTATCACCAATATGTTTTGCAACATATCGGTGAAGCTGAATTGCTCTGGGCTTTCCTTTGCGGGGATGAAAAGTTTAAGTTAAAAATACCAGGTGAAAGAATTGCAGATATTGAATATTTAACATACTTCATCCATTCAGAACCCAGTCCTGAATGGTATTTGAAGTCTGTTATGCTAAATGGAGTTGAATTGATAGGTCCGGCTTCAGAATTTAAAAATATGGTTTGTGGTGAATTTGTTTTTGCTGATACTTTTTATACTTCCTTTAAAGAAACAGAAGATGAAAATTACCTGAATAAATTCCTTGCAGTACTGATGCGTGAAATAGATCCGCTGGCCAATGAAACTTCACCGGATTGGAAAGGAGATCATAGAATCATCTTTAACGAAAATCATATTGACAGAAGAGCAGCTTTAATCTCAAAATTACCAATAGAAAAAAGACTGGCAGCTGCTTTTAATTATTCAATTATCAGGGAGTTATTAGAAAAAAAATATATCTGGATTTTTCAGAAATCTTCTTCCGATAGCAACAGTAAAAACAGTGGATGGGATACGGTTATGCGTAGCATGTGTTTTGGAGATATTACAAAACTTCAGGAGATATTCTTTGTGCCTTTATATACCTTTTTTGATGAATTGAATGATGCGATAAAGGCGAATATATAGTTGTTTAAAATTGCAAATTATTTTAGAGAGCCGGTAGCTTTAAAGTTATCGGCCTTTTTTTAATAAAAATCGTTATTTGTAAATAAATTCTTATATTTGTAAATAAATAATAAACAGTAAAAACTGTACAAAGCCAAACGGATTTGGGTGTATATACAGATTTGTTATACATATAAACGTTGACAAATGGTTTAGAAAAGCCAACCGCTGAAATCAGACTAAATTTTAACTTGAAAAATACTAAATTATTTGGGATGTAGGCTAAGATTTATTCATAATAGGTAGACTTTATAAATTATCAAAACTTGCATATATAGCTTGTTTTGATAAAAATATTAGTATCTTTGCCCCATGACTAATTACACAAATCGTAAGGAATATATAGATAAACTGCTTTCGTACAAAGACAAAGACCTCATAAAAGTCGTTAGTGGTCTGCGTAGATCAGGCAAAAGTACTTTGCTGGAACTTTATCGCGAACATTTATTAAATCAAGGCATCGGCAAACGGCAAATTCAATTTTATAATTTTGAATTACCCGAAAATTACTTGAACAAAACTTGGAGCGATATTTACTTTGAGATCAAGAAAAAGTTTCAAACCGATAAAACAAATTATGTTTTTTTGGACGAAGTGCAAAACATACCACATTTTGAAAAATTAGTGGATGGGCTTTTTGCCAGCGAAAATACAGATGTTTACATTACGGGCTCAAATGCATTTTTGTTAAGTAGCGAATTAGCAACATTGCTGAGTGGTCGTTACATAGAAATTTCTATTTTGCCCTTTTCGTTCAAAGAATACTTATCAGCACGCAAGATTGATACAATCAACAAATACCTCAATTACGAAGCCTTGTTTTTTGATTACGTAAACGAAACATCATTACCCAAAGGTGTGGAACTGAGAGAAAGCGGTTTTGATAAAATATACGAATATCTGGAAGCCATATACACCACAATAATCGAAAAAGACATAACACAACGACACCGAATAAACGATAAACGTGCTTTTGCCAACATTGTAAAATTTGTAGCTTCTAACATCGGAAATGCGCTTTCACCAAGTAATATTTCTAAAACACTCAAGCAAGACGGACAAAACATACATCACGCCACTGTAGAAAAATATTTAGAGTATTTGGTGTCGAGTTTTGTGTTTTACAAAGTAAATCGCTTCGATTTGAAAGGCAAGAAACAATTGGCTACACAAGAAAAATATTATTTGGTGGACGCAGGTTTACTGAATATTTTGGCTGGTAAAGAGCGAATAACTGACAGAGGTCACATTTTAGAAAATATTGTTTTTTTAGAACTAATACGCAGAGGCAACAAAGTTTGGACAGGTGCAGCCCGAAATACTGAAGTAGACTTTGTATGTAAAACTCCAACTGGCGAAATTGAATATTACCAGGTAGCATGGCAAATGACAATCGCAAATACCATGGAACGAGAGTTTGGAGCATTAGAAAAAATCAATGACAACTACCCGAAGTATTTGCTCACTACAGATTCGTTTACGCAAAATCGAAGCGGAATAAGACACTTGAACGTATATAATTGGCTGCTTGAAACTAGCGAAAAGCAAGAATAACCACTAGCTAACAACAAACATAATACAAAGCCGGTAGCTGAAAAGTTGTCGGTTTTTTTTTGGAATGCCAGGCATAATTCTTTTATTTGTGGTTTAAGTCCATTTAAACGGCTAGTTTATTGGAAGTGTTAGCGAATGACAAGGGGTGCCACCGTGAGATGGAATCAGAAAGAAGTCATCAGTTAAATTAGCTTTATTTGGAAATGGTCAAGGGCAAAAATCAAATTGTCCACAAGCAAATCATTCTATGGATCAACTGTGGTTTGACCAGCAGGGTTTATAAAACCTTTCAATGAATTATAGAAGGTTTAATAATATAAGGAAACCATGGTGTGCGAAGGCATATAAATTGGTGTGAGAGGGCGGGGAGCAATTCACCCACCTATTGGATTGAATTAGATTAAATATATTTCGTTGATTTAAAGTAGATTAAATATTTTTTTATTTTTTTACTGTTATTCTAAAAACAATATATTATTTTTGTTGTTTAATATAATACCTAAAGGTATCATTTATGAATTTTACAAAAACAACCGAATATGCATTCAGAATCCTTAGTTATATGGCTAAGGATGAATCCCACTTATATAATGCAAATGAATTATATGAAAATTTGAAAATACCCTTCAGGTACTTACGCAAACAATTAACTTTATTATCAAAAGCCGGATTATTAATAAGTGAACAAGGTAAAAACGGTGGATATAAAATTGCAAAAGATCTCACAACAATAAGTCTTTTAGATATTGTGCATGCTACCGGTGCCAATATTAGTGGTAATGCTTGTTTTTTCGGGTTTAGTAATTGTGCGCTTGCTGAAAAATGTGCAATACATGATAAATGGGCTTCAATATATGAAAATGTAAATAATGTGCTGATTTCTACAAATTTAGCTGAATTTAGGAAAATTACGAACCATGAGGTTCTAATCACAAATAATAAATTTATAAACTTTAAAAAAGATTAATCTATGGTAGATTCACAAATTGTTCTGCAAGGACAAACAATTGCGTACAGCTGTTATGCAATTGTGATTATCCTTTTAATCGCCTGGTTTGGTTTAAATATCACCAAAACGGGAAAGGATAATAAAGTAAAAAATGCATTGTTTTATTCATTTGTAACAATGCTGGTGGTGTTGGGTGTTTCCCTTCACTTTGTAACCTATAATACCATTCCGTGGGCTTCCATGGATATCAACAGATCCGAAATAAAACCGGATAAAGTATTTAACATAACTGTTCAAAATCATCAGTTTATTTTACCTTCGGATAAGATAATTATTAAAAAAGGTGAGAAAGCCCTATTTGATGTAACTTCTATGGACCTTACTTATGGTTTCGGCCTGTTCAGAGCCGACAATTCTATGGTTTTCCAAATGCAGGTTGTACCGGGACACCGTAATGATATTTTATGGCAATTTGATTATCCCGGAGTTTACAGCATACGTTCTACGGAATATTCCGGTCCTAAAGGTGCCCAGATGATATTGAAAGATGTTGTAGAAATTATTGAAAATTAATAAATTAAAAAATATTTTATATGAGTTTTATAGATACATTTATGAATGGTGAGAAGGGTTTATTTAAGTCTTCAAGCCTTACGCCAATGCAAAAACTGGTACTCAGATTTGTTGTAGTTGGTTTGGTTTATTATGGTTTTGCAGTTATTGAAGGAATGGTAATGAGAATTTATCAGATCCAACCCATTGATGCAATACCGGATTTTCAATATTTTGCTATACTAACAGCGCATCCGTTGGTTGGTATTTTTGGTTCAACTTATTCTTTGGTTTTTGGGGCATTCCTTTTTCTGGTGCCTTTTCTGATGAAAAAGCCCTTATGGAGCTATAAACTGGGTAACTGGACTTTTTTATTAATAACTTTTGGTACGTTGATTTTCTGGTTGGCTGGATTTATAACACATTATGCTCCATTATATACATTATACTGGCCTTTGCCTGTAGATTTTACACAATTCAGCCCGATAGGAGGGGTATTCTTTATTTTAGGCATTGCCCTGGTCATGTTAGGTACTGTTTTCTTTGTAATTAATATTTTTGTAACTATCGCTTATACTCCTGAGGGTTGGGAAAAACAACCTGCTGCAGCATTATTGGGTTCTGCGCTGGGAATTACAGGTATTAAGAACTTATTCAGAAAAAAAGACAAACAACAGGAACATCTCGTTTCACTTCCGGTAGCAGCTATTGCAAGAGGAACTGTTGATACAGCTTTAAATGCAGGTATAATTATATTTACAGGTGTGCTGATTCTTATTTATATGCTGGCTCATTTATTTGGCAGCGATTTGAAAGATACAGCAATTGACGCCCTGCTCTATAAAAACTGGTTCTGGTGGGGATTGGATTTGATTGCTGATGGATTGGTACTTATATTTGTTGCCGGTACCTGGTATTTACTTGCCATGCTGATTACAGGCAAAAAATTATTTATGCAAAATATTGCCAGAGCAGCGTTGCTGATTGAACTCGTAGTTTCCTGGACGGTATGGTCACATCATTTGTTATCAGATCAGTCACAACCCGGCATGCTTAAAATTGTTTCCGGCGAATTGGTTACTGCTTTTGAGTTGATTACGCAGGGATTAGCCTTTTTTATTACATTAGTTACATTGTGGAGTGCCAGACCTTTGAAAATGACGAATGAATTAAAATTTCTGCTTGGTGGACTTTTGGGTTTTGCATTGGCTGTCCCTGCCGGAATCATGCAGGCTGACATCGGCTTGAACCGTATTTTGCACAATACTCAATGGATCGTCGGACCTCACGTTCATGTTGCTATTTTAGTTGGTTTGACCATGACGTTATATTCTGCCGTTTATATTCTTTTCCCAATTGTTACCAACGGAGCCAAATTATACAGCCAGAAACTGGCAAATTTCCATTTTTGGGCGCATTTGATTGGTGGAATTGGCATGGGTGCCTTTATGGGTATGGCAGGTTTACAGGGTATGTTAAGAAGAACTATATATTTAAATGGTGAATATAATCTATATATGATATTGGCTGGTTTGTGCGGAGCCTTATTATTATTTGCTTTTTTGGCTTTCTTCATTAATATTGTAATGAGTGTCGGACTTAATGGCGTAATAGGAATCTTTACCCCATCTAAACTTAATGTTAAGGACTTAGTGCCGGCTGAAGAAAAATAATTTATTAAAAACTTTTTTTAAAAGGGCTGTTACTCACTAAGGAACAGCCCTTTTTTAATATTTATTTTTAAACCAATTTTCTTAATTTATCTCACATATTTCTTTACTTTTGTTACTGCTTTTAATCCTTAAAAATACTTTATACAATTAATCCTATGCCCCTCTTTCAGAAATCAGTATTTGCTAAGTATCTAAGAAACCAGAATAAGGAAGTAGTTAGTTTAAAATGGAAAATGTATTGTTCGCATTTTTTAAATCCAAAAGTACGGGAAGAAATTAAGGAATTGAAAGAAGAACAATACCAGGGTGAATTTCTGGAGGACTTATTTGTAAAGATATTAGGCTATACAAAACCGGCTTCTTCATCTGAAACCAAATTCAACCTTACTACCGAATATAAAAATGTAAAAGATGCTAAAAAGGCTGATGGTGCAATAATTATTGAAAATAAAGTTGTGGCAGTAATAGAACTAAAAGGCTGTGACACCATAGATTTGGGTAAAGTAGAAGCACAGGCATTCAATTATAAAAACAATCAACCTGAATGTGTGTATGTAATTACTTCCAACTTTGAGAAATTACGTTTTTATATTGACAATGCCATTGAGCATATCGAATTCAACTTATTTGCACTTTCTGAAGAAGATTTCCAGCTGCTTTATTTATGCTTGGCTTATGATAATATTTCTCAGAACATTGCAAAGAAAATTAAGGATGAATCAATCAGTGAAGAGGATGTAATTACTAAAAAACTGTATAAAGATTATTCTGTTTTCAAAAGAGAACTGCATCAAAATCTGGTACACTTAAATCCTGATTTTGACCCTTTATTGCTTTTTAAGAAATCTCAAAAATTACTCGATAGATTTCTATTCCTGTTTTTTGGTGAAGACAGAAATTTATTACCACCCAATTCTGTCAGGTTGATTCTGAGCGATTGGAAAGATTTACAGGAAAGAGATGTTGAAATCCCCTTATATAACAGATTTAAAAAGTATTTTGAATATTTGAATACTGGCTTCAAAGGCAAAAGGTATGATGTATTTGCATACAATGGAGGACTGTTTAAGCCAGATGAAGTCTTGGATACTATTAAAATTGATGATGAATTACTATTTAAGCATACTACAAAACTCTCAGAATATGACTTCGCCAGCGAAGTAGATGTTAACATCTTAGGTCATATTTTTGAAAATTCTCTGAATGAACTGGATGAAATCAAAGCACAACTGGAAGGACAGGAAATTGACAAATCCAAAACCAAAAGAAAAAAAGACGGTGTTTTTTATACACCCAAATACATCACCAAATACATTGTAGAAAATACGGTGGGTAAACTTTGTGAGGAAAAGAAAGCAGAACTTCAGATGAATGAGGAAGACTATTTTTCCGACAAAAAAAGAACCAATAAAACCAAACAACCATTATTAGAAAAATTGGAAACTTACAGAAAATGGTTGTTGCAGCTCACTATTTGTGATCCTGCCTGTGGTTCGGGTGCTTTTTTAAATCAGGCACTTGATTTCCTCATTCATGAACACAAATATGTAGATGAGCTGCAAGCCAAGCTCTTTGGCGATGCTATGGTGTTGAGCGACATTGAAAACAGTATTTTAGAAAACAACCTCTTTGGGGTGGATTTAAATGAAGAAAGTGTGGAAATTGCCAAGCTTTCACTTTGGTTAAGAACAGCACAACCGAACAGAAAACTAAATGACCTGAACAACAATATTAAATGTGGGAACTCCTTGATTGATGATGTGGAAGTAGCGGGTGACAAAGCATTTAATTGGCAATCCTCTTTTCCTAAAGTATTTGAAAAAGGGGGTTTTGATGTTGTGATTGGAAATCCGCCGTATGGGGCAACTATAAACGCTGAAACGCAGAAATATTTAAATAATAAATATATTAAAGGCGGTTCTGAAACTGCTATTTCATTTATAAAATTATCATATGATTTATTAGTAAAGGTAAATGGACATTTTGGTTTTATTATACCGAAATCATTTACTTTTTC
>CAIUKU010000348.1 GCA_903899825.1 uncultured Bacteroidales bacterium
CGTTTTCTGATTGGAATTTAATACTTTTGAAGAAAAATATAATTAACCTCATTCAATTTCAAATCAATGAAAATCTTAGTTTTAAATTGTGGAAGTTCTTCAATTAAATATCAATTGATTGACATGTCCAACAATTCTGATTTATTGGCCAAAGGATTATTGGAAAGAATCTGTATGGAAAATGCCGAATTAGTTCATCAACCCAAAAATAAAGATAAATTTAAACTTATCAAAAGTATACCTGATCATCAAATGGGTATTAATCTGATATTAAGTACGCTCAAAGACCCTGTTCATGGTGTTATTAAAGATGAAAAAGAGATATATGCAGTAGGCCACAGGGTAGCGCATGGAGGCGAAAACTTTAAAGCAAGTGTTAAAATCAATGATGCCGTGAAATCAGATATTGAAAAATGTATTGAAATGGCACCTTTACATAATCCTGCCAATTTAAAAGGGATTACTTCAATGGAAGCAATTTTACCTAAAGTTCCACAGGTTGCTGTTTTTGATACTTCTTTTCACCAGACAATGGAACCTTATGCTTATTTGTATGGTATTCCTTATGAGTATTACGAAAAATACCGTATCCGAAGATATGGTTTCCATGGAACCAGTCATAAGTTTGTTGCTCAGAAAGCCTGCGATATTTTAGGACTCAACATTGAAAAAGTAAAAATAATAACCTGTCACCTGGGCAATGGAGCATCAGTAGCAGCCATTAAAAAAGGAAAATCTGTAGATACTTCTATGGGATTCACACCCATTGAAGGTTTACTAATGGGAACCCGTTGCGGAGATATTGACCTGGGAATTACGCTATTCTTAGCTGAGAAAGAAGATTTAAGCATGAAAGCAACCAACGACCTTTTCAATAAAAAAAGTGGTATGCTGGGTGTTTCAGGTGTTTCTTTCGACATGAGAGATATTGAAAACGCTGCCGAAAAAGGCCATGAAAGAGCAAAAATTGCACTTCAAATGTACGATTACAGAGTTAAAAAATATATCGGGGCTTATGCTGCAGCTATGGGTGGTGTTGATCTAGTTATTTTTACTGGAGGCATAGGCGAAAATGCAGGTATAACCAGACAAGGAATATGTAAGGATATGGAATTCTTAGGAATAGATTTTGATTTTGAAAAAAACAAAGACCTCAGAGGTGTAGATGCTGTGATTACCAAAGTAAACTCTAAAACAAAAGTAATGATTGTTACAACCAATGAAGAACTTGTGATTGCTACCGATACTTATAATATTGTTTGTTGTACCGGTAATGGAAATTAGTTAATCGGTATACCCGCATTTAGATTTTAAAATTTAAGAAAAGTGAAATATTTATCAATTGAAATATTTCACTTTTTTGTTTTAACTTAATTTTTATAATGATAACATTGAAGTTACAGATAAAAAAGTTTATCATTTATCCAATTAATTTTAAGATAAATTCAACAACTACAAAATCAAGGCTAAAATAAAAGGACTAAGTCCGGTTAATTTCCAAACTCAGTCCATTAAAATTTATTATTAATTTGTCCAATCTATTGGAGACAGATCATTATTGTTTCTTGCTATGATAATACCATAGAAATTGTTTAAAATTATATACCAAAACTGATGCTCTCTAAGTATTGATAAATAATACTGAAGAAACCGATAAAGAAGATACCTAACACACAAATTGACAATGCAATTTTGGCAGGAACATCTGTTTTAAAATAGGCAATAGGGGTTTCACTTTTATTGATAAACATTGCTTTTACTACCAGTAAATAGTAATACAACGAAATGGTTGCATTTAAAACAGCTATAAATACCAACCAGTAATAACCTGATGAAGCTGCTGCTGTAAACAGGAAGAACTTACCGAAATATCCGGCAACCGGAGGAATACCAGCCAAAGAGAACAATGCAAGCATCATGATCAGACTCAACTTAGGATTGGTATGATACAAGCCATTGTAATCGTCCATATTTTCTTTTTGTGTTTTGTAATAGATTACAGAAACTACACCAAAGGCTCCCAGGTTAGAGAAAATATAAACAAACACAAAATACACTACAGAGGTCATCCCTATACTACTGGCACCTATAATTCCTAACAAAATAAAACCGGCCTGAGCGATGGAAGAGAAGGCGAGGAAACGTTTCATATTTTGTTGGCGGATGGCAAAGAGATTACCTATCGTCATTGTCAATACTGAAATAATATACAGCAAGGGTTTCCATATCATGGAAATAGAATTAAAAACGGTAAACAACACGATAATCAGAATAAATGCTGAAGCACCTTTTGAAATTACAGATAAATATGAAGTAACATTTACAGGAGCGCCTTCATACACATCGGCTGTCCATAAGTGGAATGGCACCAGTGAGATTTTAAAGGCCATACCTGAAAAGAAAAAGATAAAAGCCAGGGTTTGTAGTGGAATGTTGGCATATTTCAGGGCAACAACATCAAAATAAGTAGAACCTGTGGTTCCGTATATTAAAGTAATACCCAACAACAATACTGCAGATGACATGGCAGCAGAAAGTATCAGTTTAATCCCGGCTTCGGCTGAATGATGACGGTAACGGTCATAAGCAGCCAATGCAGCCATTGGAATGGTGGCTAATTCTAACCCCAGGTACAACATCAGGAAGCTACCCGAAGAAATCATGAACTGCATTCCGATTAAGGTAGAGAAAACCAACAAATAAAATTCACTGATTTTATATTTATTGTCAGCAGATTTTAACCATTCTACTGATTGCAATAAAACTACCAAAACCCCAAGGTTTAAAATGTTCTTCATGGTCCATTGTAAATCTGTATTTTTATACATATTTCCAAACAGATTTCCTGAAATATTTGGCAAAAAACCGATGATTGTATTGATAGCAAAAAGTGCTGTTGCTAACCAAATAACTTTGATTTTCTTTTCTTCGTTAAATGAAAGATCTGCGATTAATACCATTAAGGTAATAATGGTCAGTACCATTTCATGTCGCATTAATAAAAAACTATCTAAATTCATAAGCTATATACTATTTTTAATGAATCTCCTGAATGATTTATATGTATTAAGGAATGATCACTGTAAGTTTATCAATAATTGGCTGTAAACTATCACCTATCATGGTTGATAACCAGAAAGGTGCAATACCGATGGCTGCAATAGCAAGGATTAAAGTAACGGTAGAAAGCTTTTCAAACCATTTGGCATCCTCTAAATGGAGAAAATGATCATTTTTGATAGGTCCGAATAACAATGCACCCACTACCCTAAGTATATAAACCGCAGTTATTACAATTGAAGAAACTGCTACTATTGTAACTACTCTGTGAAAAACATCCACATGCTGGAAAGCTCCGAAGAAAATGGTCATTTCTGCAACAAAACCGCTTAAACCAGGTAAACCCAATGAAGCTAAACCGGCGATAACATAAGCAACACCCAGAAAAGGCATCACTTTCATTAATCCACCCATTTCATTGATCATACGGGTATGTGTACGTCCGTAAATCATCCCGATTAAAGCAAAGAAAAGGGCTGTCATTAAACCATGAGATATCATTTGTAAAATAGCACCATCCATGGCTGTTTTATTCATCATCAGTACGGCAAAAAGAACCAGACCACAATGGCTTACCGAAGAGTAGGCATTAATGTATTTCAAATCCTTCTGAACAATGGCACCAAAAGCACCATATACAACGCTGATTGAAGTTAAAATAATAAATATCCATGATAATTCATGGGCAGCTTCCGGCAATAAAAAGATAGCAACTCTAAATGCACCATATCCGCCTAATTTCATCAGAACGCCTGCATGCAACATCGAAACCGCTGTGGGTGCAGAAGCATGACCATCTGGTGACCATGTGTGAAAGGGGAATAATGCGCCCAGAATACCAAACCCCACAAAAGTCATTGGAAAAAACATACGCTGTGCTTCAATAGGGATATTCACCTTTGCAATTTCCAATATATTAAATGTCAAAGGACCGCCATCGGGTGCTGAATTGGTATAAATACCCAATAAACCAACCAGTAATAAAGCAGATCCTCCCATTAACATCAGGGTTAATTTCATGGCAGCATACTCTTTTGGACCACTGCCCCAAATACCAATCAATAAATACATTGGAATTACGGCAACTTCATAAAAGAGAAACATGGTAAATAAATCCAGTGAAATAAAGAACCCAAAAACGCCGCCTGAAAGAAGTATCAACGAAATAAAGAATTCTTTCGGAAGAAATTCTACTTGCCACGAAGCAAATATACCGGCAAATACAACAATGGAAGTTAATGCTATCATTGCAACGGAAATACCATCTACTCCGACTGCATAATGAATATTCAGATTGGCATACCAAACATAATCAGCTCTGAAAAGCATTTCAGCTAAATCTCCTGCCTGACGAGCAGATAAATAAGCATAAACCAGATAAGCAGCAAGTATCAACTGCAATCCCATACCAATGGCAGAAATAACGCGTGTTTGTTTAGCGTCTTTCGTAATCATGATACCTATAACGGTAAGTATCGGTATAATAACAAATAGTGATAATATGTCCATTTTTTGCTTATTAAATTGAATATAAATAAATGAAGAATATTCCTAATAATATTGCACTTGATACAAATACAAATGCATACTGTTGAACCTGTCCTGACTGGAAACCTTTGATTCTGAACGAAACAGCATTGGTTACCCAGGCAATACTATTCATGAAGCCATCTACAATATGACGGTCGAACCAGGCAACAGGACGGGAAATATAGTTAAAAATTATTTTCTTGGTGACAAAAATATAAATTTCATCAAAATAGAATTTATTATAAATGGCCACATAAAAGCTTTTTAAAGAAATTGCAATTTTTTGAGAGGAAGCAGATTCTTTTTTATACAAAACGAAAGCAATACCTATTCCGATTAAACCAACTAGAATTGAAGGAATCGCAACCGTCCATTCCAATTCTGAGTGAAAGGGTACACCATCAGAAGATACAAACTGACTAAAAGGAATATAACCTGAGAATATGGATGCAATTGCAAGAAAAATCAGGGGAAAAGTCATTGTGATAGGTGCCTCATGCGGAGTGTGATGATAATGCGTGTCTTTGTTCCAGAAAATCCTGAAATACAAACGGAACATATAAAAGGCAGTTAAACCGGCAACAAACATCTGAACTATAAAAATCGGCATATTGTGATGAAAAGCGGCAGTTAAAATTTCGTCCTTGCTGAAGAAAGCAGAAAGAAATGGAACACCGGCTATGGTTAAACATGCAATCAGGAAAGTAATATGTGTGATGGGTAAATATTTTCTTAAACCACCCATGTCTTTCATTGAATTGGAATGAACGGCATGAATTATGGCACCAGCACCCAGGAATAACAACGCTTTAAACATAGCATGGGTAAACAAGTGGAACATGGAAGCCATATAGCCCAGACCAGCTTCTCCTCCATATTTGGAAACACCCAGTCCAACCATCATATAGCCAATTTGCGACATGGTAGAAAAAGCGAGTACTCTTTTTATATCATATTGTGTACAGGCAATTACTGCCGCAAAAAGGGAAGAAAACGAACCGACATAGGCTACTACCAATAATCCGTCAGGAGCAGAAATGGCATAAACCGGGAATAAACGGGCTACTAAATAAACACCGGCAACTACCATGGTAGCAGCGTGAATCAATGCAGAAACAGGTGTTGGACCTTCCATAGCATCAGGTAACCATATATGTAGTGGAAACATGGCTGATTTTCCGGCACCGCCCATGAATACAAATATCAACGACCAGGTCATAACGGATAAACCGAGGAAAGACGCACCTGCCCCGGTTAAAATAGCCGCACCATTTACATTTGTCAGAGATATAAAATCAAAAGTACCGGTATTAAAAGATAAAATCAGGATTCCAATTAAAAATCCCAAATCTGCAAAACGGGTCACAATAAAAGCTTTTTTAGAAGCAGAAACGGCAGATGGTTTTTCATAATAATATCCAATCAATAAGAAGGATGAAACACCTACTAATTCCCAAAATATATACATCTGGAAAATATTGGTTGCCAACACCAATCCTAACATCGAAAAACTAAACAAGGACAGAAAAGCATAAAAACGGGCAAATCCTTTTTCACCTTTCATATAACCTATGCTATAGATATGAACCATCAAAGAAACAGTAGTAACTACAATCAACATCATTACTGATATTGGATCAATCAGTACGCCTAAATCAACATGAAGTTTTTCGGTAAATTGCAACCAAATGGTATTGAATGCCAAAATTTTCTGATAAGTGCCGTCAATTTTTTCGGTATTGAAAAAATACTGATAGGCAGTAAAATAAGATAAAATAGCAGCAATTAATAAGCCACACGTTCCAATTAATCCAGAAACAATTGGTTTCATTTTGTGTCCTAATAAACCCACAAAAAGAAAAACAAAGAGTGGAATTAATGGAATCAATACTGTATAACTAAAATTTGTCATATTATTTAAGTATAATTTATTAGTTAAAACTTCATTTCATCAGTCTTTTCCACATCTATCGACTGGAAGTTTCTGTATATATTAATAATCAATGCAATGGCAACTGCAGCTTCTGCTGCTGCAACAGCAATTACAAAAAGTGAGAAAAAATGCCCTTCTAATTGACCGGGAAATAAATATCTGTTAAAAACCAGAAAATTGATATTTACAGCATTCAACATTAATTCAACCGACATTAACATTGTGATCAGGTTTTTACGGGTTACAAACCCATATACACCTGCAAAAAACATCAATGTGGCTGTTACTAAAAAATATTCTATTGGGATTCCTGTATTCATCTTTATTTAGTTTTAATTTTTTTAGCTACTACAATGGCTGCAATCATAGCCGCCAATAATAAAATACTGATTAACTCAAAAGGCAATGCATATCCCTGTTCGCCCCAGCTTATGAGACTTTTCCCAATAAGATCCATATTTACATCTTTGGGCACATCAGTAGAAGCAACAAATGGATGATTTAACAAGGTTGTGATGACAAGTATAGACCCAAAAATTGCAGCTATTGCACCATAAACCTTTTTAAGGAGAGCCGGTGATTCAAATTTTTCATCAATATGACTGGTAAGCAGTACCGAAAATATGATAAGTACGACAATTCCACCTGCATAGAGTGTCAACTGAACTGCAGCCAGAAATTGATAATTCAGCATAAAATACAAAGCTGAAGTAGCAATAAGTACAAATAGCAAAAAAACGGCAGCTCTTAGAATTCTACGGCTTGTAACTGTTAATATTGAGAATATCACAATCATAGCGGAGAAAACGATAAATATTATTTGATTTCCTAACATAATAAAGTTTCTTTTATTATTAATTTAATGAGGTTGTTTTATTCTTTAACTTTTTCTTTTAAGGATGAACCAGGCTGATTCAGGGTTTTAATCAGCTTTTCTTTATTAAACACTGCATGTTCAAATCCCTGAGAAAAAACAATGGCATCCTGAGGACAAACTTTTATACAAAGTCCGCAAAAAGTACACATTGATAATTTATATATATAAGTATCCAGTTCTTTTTTCATCTTACCATCCGCTTTTTCAACCTGTTTGCTGATGACTTCAATGCTTCCGTTAGGGCAGTTAATCTCACAAATACTACAGGCGGTACATTTGTGCTGATTGTTCTCGTCGTGAGGCATGGTAACTTCACCTTTAAAACGGTCGAACATCTTTAACTTTTTCCTGTTTTCAGGGTATTGCTGGGTAATTATTTCTTTGGGATGAACAAAGTAATAACCCGTTACTTTCATACCTGTAAGCAAGGTTTTGATACCTTTGAATAATTCTTTAAAATAATCTATGATAGCATTCATATTCTCTTACCGCTATTAATTTTTATATTTTTAGAAATGCCAACCCATCAACACCACGAGTGCCATGAGGATAATATTGAATAAATTGATAGGTAGTAAATATTTCCATTCGAGTTTCAACAACTGATCAATTCTTAAACGAGGGAAGGTCCATTTAAACCACATCATGATAAAGATAACCACCATTGTTTTTCCCATATACCAGAAAAATGGCGGAATATAATCCATTATAATATTAAAACCGGTTGTCCATTCTCCGAAAAGTGGACCTAAATGAAATGGCATCCAGCCACCCCAGAATATAGTAGCTGCAATAGAAGCAACAATAAACATATTCATATATTCAGCCAGAAAAAAGAAAGCAAATTTAATTCCTGAATATTCTGTATGATATCCAGCTGTTAATTCTGATTCAGCTTCTGCAAGGTCAAACGGACCTCTGTTTGTTTCAGCTGTACTTGCAATGATAAAAATAAGGAAAGCAATAAAAGCAGGAACATGACCTGTGAAAATAAACCAGCCATTTCTTTGGGCTTCAACGATAGTTGAAAGTTGCATACTACCTGCAAGTATAACAATAGTAACCAGTGACATTCCGACAGATAATTCATAACTCACGATCTGGGCACCACTTCTTATCGCACCAATTAAAGAGTATTTGTTATTACTTGACCAACCGGCAAGCAAAACACCAATAACACCTAATGATGAAACTGCCATTACATAGAAAACTCCTATGTTAAAGTCGATGGCATGCAATCCTTTACCAAAAGGAATAGCTGCAATGGCCATAAAAGATGCAATAATTACAATAAAAGGGGCTAAGTTGAATAAAAACTGATCCGCTTTGTTGATAGGGATAAGTTCTTTCATCAGCAGTTTGATAAAATCAGCAAATGTCTGAAAAATGCCATAGGGACCAACCCGGTTAGGTCCTACCCTGTTCTGTATGAAGGCACAGACCTTTCTTTCAGCATACACTAAAAATAATCCAACCAATGCATAAAACAGCAGAAAAGCCACCCCAATAAGTGTCATTTCAATAATCATTGCCCAAAATACAGGCAAATTATCATATAATAATTTATCTATCCATTGGTTAAACGAAGTGAAATCGTAAATATTAAAATTCATTTTCTCATTTTTTGTTAATGATACAATATTTCAGTTTATAAAGTTTAAAATGGATATTTCCGGTTTAAACTATTACTGTATTAACTTAGTTTTTACTTATACTGTTTGTAGTAATTATATGTTGAATAATTTTAAATTTTCAAATTATTACATTTTCAAATTAACTTATCTGTCAATATCAGGTATTACTAAATCCAGAGATCCGCTGATTGCAACTAAATCGGCAATTTTATGACCTGCTGAAAGTAAATTGATGGCTGAAAGATTACTAAAATTCGGTGAACGGAATTTTGCCCGGTAAGGATATTTTTCGCCCCTGCTTAGTATATAAACCCCGAATTCCCCTCTGGCAGCTTCTACCCTTTGGTAATATTCTCCTTCAGGTAATCTAATGATAGGTTTCATCTTAACGGTAAAATCTCCATCCGGTATATTGTCAATCAATTGTTCAATAATCTTGAGCGATTCCCACATTTCTTCCACCCTTGCTTTGTAACGGTGGAATGTATCGCCTTTGGTATACAAAATTTCTTTGAAATCAACTTTATCATAAGCACTGTAAGGATGATGTTTTCTGACATCACAGGCAAAGCCGGAAGCTCTTCCTGAAGGACCTGTAACGCCGTAAGATATGGCATCTTCCAGTGTCAGGAAACCAATATCGTTGGTTCTTTCCTGCAGAATTACATTGCCGGTCAACAATTCATCGTATTCAGGTAATTTTTTTCTGAAATAAACGATGTAATCTTTAACTCTTTTGATAAAGTTTGGATGGATGTCGTTCATCAATCCACCCGGTGTATTATAACTTTGCAACAAACGTGCACCGGTAGTTTCTTCGAAAATATCCAGTATAGGTTCTCTGTCTCGCAAACCGTAAAAATATGTGGTCAAAGCACCCAGATCCATTCCGAAAGCACACCACCATAGTTGATGAGAAGCCAGACGGGTCAATTCACTTAAAATAGTACGGACGTATTTAACTCTTTCGGGTACTTCTATCTGAAGGGCATTTTCAACCAGTAAACAAACTGCTTCATTGTTGATATGCGCAGATAAATAATCCATACGGTCTGTTAAATGGATAATTTGAGGATAAGTCAGCCTTTCACACATTTTTTCAATACCACGGTGAATATAACCACAATGTGGTTGAACATTTAAGACAGTTTCACCTTTCAAAGAAACCTTGAAACGCAATACACCATGAGTAGACGGGTGCTGAGGACCCATGTTTATAATATATTCTTCTTCCTGAATAGTATTATTATCTATTATAAGATCTTCCATATTATTTACCTTGTAACTATATTATTATCGGTATAATCTTTGCGTAAAGGATATCCCACCCAGTCTTCCTCATCTAAAAAGATTCTTCTCATATCAGGATGATTTGTAAAATTGATGCCAACCAAATCGAAAACTTCGCGTTCGTGAAAATCTGCTGTTTTCCAGATATTACTGACAGTCTCCAGTACAGCATTTTCTCTGCTTGCTGTTTTTAAATGTATTACGATGGTATGTCTGTGTTGAATGGATTCCAAATGATAGACTACCGAGCATGCATCCTCTAAATCATTGCCAGTGAGGCAAAAAAGATAATCGAATGCTAAATCCGGATTTGTTTTCAGCATGGATGCAGTTTTTGATAAATGCTCAGGTGCAACGCTTAAGGTCAGATATTGAGGGCCTTCGGTAATATTTATAGTTGGATCTATCGAGCTGATTTTTTCTTTTAATTGTTCGTTATTCATTTAATTTGTTTATTAAAGAATTGGAAACTATATTTTATATTTTGAAAGGTAGTAAACACCTAAACGTTCTTTAACTTTGCAGAACCATCAGTATTCATTATATCGGTTTCTGTAAAAGTATCGGGTTGTTTGCGGGGATTTCTCAGGGTTTCTGTCTGGATTTTGCGTTGCAGCTGCATCACACCATACAACAACGCTTCGGGGCGTGGAGGACATCCGGGAATGTAAACATCTACCGGAATAACATTTTCAACACCTTTGATCACATGGTAAGAATTATAATAAAACGGTCCACCTGAGATAGCACAGGCACCCATGGCAATTACATACTTGGGTTCTGACATCTGATCGTATAAACGTTTGAGAACAGGAGCCATTTTATTAACAATGGTTCCGGCTACAACGATTACATCGGCCTGACGCGGACTGGCTCTGTAAACCTCTATACCGAATCTTGCAAAATCGTGGCGACTGGCACCGGCTGCCATCATTTCAATACCACAGCAAGCTGTAGCAAAGGTTAATGGCCAGACTGAATTTGAACGGCCCCAGTTAACAATGGCATCAACAGTGGTAAAAAATAAATTTCCTCCGGTTTGTTTGAAAAGTTCCAACGTCTCGTTATCGTTGAAATCTTCATATTTCATTGACTTTATTCCCATATCAAAGCATGTTTTTTCCAGGCATACAATAAACCTAAGCCAAGAATTGTAAAGAAAATTAAAATTTCAATAAAGGCGGCAATTCCGCCTGATTTCATAATGACAGCCCAAGGGAACAGAAAAACGGTTTCCACATCAAAAACCAGAAATAAAATGGCAAACAGATAATAACCCACGTTAAACTGTAGCCATGTTTTCCCTTGTGTTGGAATTCCACATTCGTAAGGTTCGGATTTTTGCGGATTAAAGGATTGTGGTGCGACAAAACCTGAAAAAATCAAGGCTCCACCCACTAATACTACCGCAACAATAAAAAACAGAATTAAACTTTCACTATTCATACATTATAGGTATTATAAAGAAATATAATAATCTGCAATATTAGAAAAAAATATTAACATACCAAATTTATCAGCATGTAATTTTACACATAGTATTTGTATTATTTATCAACAAAAGCATGACAATTGTCATCTTTCTTAATTGATGGATGAAACAAAAAAAGAAATAAAAAATTTTGACAAATTCAATTTTAATATTAATTTTACTCACTGAAGTAATTGTTGCAAACATTTTTACAATTCATTATAAAACAAAACAATATGGCTGATTTATCCACTACTTATTTAGGTTTAGCTTTAAGGAATCCGTTAATTGTCAGCAGTTGTGGTCTGGCAAACTCTTTAGAAAATATTAAAAAGATGGAAGATGCCGGAGCAGCTGCCATAGTGTTGAAATCTATCTTTGAAGAGCAGATTGTTTTTGAAGCCGACAAATTTATTGACAGTTCAGATAACAGCCTGAGTGCAATGAAAAAAGGCCTTAATGACATTCTGCAAAACAGAAGCTATGATTATATGGAGGCAATGGATTACATGACAAATTTTGCAAAAGAACATACACTGAAAGAATACCTTGACTTTATAAAACAAGCAAAGGAAACAGTAAAAATACCTCTTATTGCAAGCATTAATTGTGTTTCGGCTTACGACTGGAGTTTTTTTGCCAAAAGGATACAACAGGCAGGTGCTGATGCACTGGAACTGAATATTTTTATACTGCCTTCAGATATAAACAAAACGGCTTCCGATTATGATGAAATCTACCGTAAAATTATTGCAGATGTCAAGAAATTTGTCAGTATTCCTGTTTCTTTGAAATTAAGTTATTATTCATCAAACCTGGTAAATTCTTTCATTGCTCTTTCCAATTCTGGCATAGCAGGTATGGTGCTGTTCAACAAACCTTACAATCCTGATATCAATATCGATAAAATTGAAATTTCAGCAGGTAAAATATTCAGCTCAAGCGACGATTACTTCCGTACCCTTAGATGGACAGCCATTTTATCGGGTCGTGTAGGCTGTGATCTGGCAGCTTCTACAGGCGTTCACAATTACGAAACGGCTGTTAAATTATTGTTGGCAGGTTCCAATGCCATTCAGCTGGCTTCTGTGTTGTATGAAAAAGGAATTGACGAAATTAAAACCATATTGGATGGACTCAACAAATGGATGGATGCACACAACTTTAAAACCATAGAGGAATTCCGCGGTAAATTATCACAAATAAATATTGAAAACCCGGCAGTACTGGAAAGGGTTCAGTTTATGAAATCCTATGCAAAAATAGTTTAAGATTTGCCATTTTATATAAATGCTAAAAGCGGACTGATGAATCGGTCCGCTTTTTTTGTTTAGGATTGAAGCAATTGATTTGAGGTCGGTCCTGCATTGTAGCAAAACTTTCTTGACATTTTAACTGAAAATAGAATGCTGAAAGTTTATTTATAAATCGTAGCGAGACGCTACGCTAAACAAAGGTGAGGTTATTCCTTTACAAACTTCCCACTTATCACGTTCCCCTTATCATTGATAAGTTGATAATAATAGATGCCTTGTTTGAAATTCTGGATATTGAGGGTAGTAATTGATGCAATTAATTGCTTTTGCAATACAATTTTTCCGACGGCATTGAAGATTGTAAATTTAAAATCTTTGTACTTGCCGGTATTAAAAGTGATGGAATTGGTGGCAGGATTGGGGAAAACTGAAAACTGAGATTCATTCAAATCAGAAATCCCTGCATCATTTATATAACAAGGATAATCAGGAAAATAAGCTTGATGATAAATTAATTGCTCATTCTGGCTGAAGCATAATAACCAAAAAAGATCGCTATTAGCATTTGGACATGGATTTCCATACACAATTCCTCTTCTGGAACCAATGCCTTCATACCAAATATCTGAATGATAATTAAATTTGTACGTTGAAATACTTATTTTTTTTCTGTTCAGCCCGCCATAAACCTCCATAACTACCTGAGATACTACAAAAGTATCCATTTTTATATCATAAGTATTGAACAAAACAAGGGTATCGCTTAAACCGGCAGCAAAATCAAAATACAATCTTGACTGCATCATCGTATCTAAAATATAAACCTTGCCGTTTGCCTCTTCTCTTAAATAAGTTTTAAGCGTATAAATAGCATTAGCTGATGAATCGGTTGTAATATATATTTTCTTCCACCATTTATTATGATAATAGGCACTATCATTACCAATTTTAAAAATCTCAGTATAAAAGATACCACTTCCACCAATATTTTGAGCTACATTCCATTTATTCCCCTGTTGTAACAATGGAATAAATGTTTGTGTATAGGACGCATTTATAAACCCAAATGCAATAAGTAAGAATACTATTTTTTTCACAATACTGGTTTTGATATTTTTTATATTATTCTTTCACAAACTTACCACTTATCACCTTCCCTTTATCATTTGTCACTTGATAGTAGTACATTCCTTGCTGAAAGCTTTGGATGTTGAGAGTGGTATTCGATGTAATAAGATTCTTTTGCAATACAGTTTGCCCGATAGAATTAAATATTGTTACAATAAAATCTTTGTAAATACCTATATTAAAAGTAATGGTATTGCTAGCTGGGTTGGGAAACAGCTGTATACAATCAGGATTAATATCTTCTTTTACATTCGTTACTATAGAATCACAATTACTCACTATACCTGTGTTGTAATATCCGATGGATGTATCGCTGTAACAGCGTAATTGTCCGGTTAAAGGGTCCTGATTAATATACTGCGGGAAAAGAAAAAAATCACTCCCTATTCCTTCTATCATTTTTCCGCCCATAATATAGTAGGGATAAGGGTTAAAATGCATAATATTATGCGTATACTGAACTTTTAAAGTTTTACCATTAATCATGGTAGTTCCGGTGGAGTCAATGATATATCCTGATATTGTATCTAAAACATCCAAATAATTTAGCCTAAATCTCAGGGTATCTCCTGCATTCAAATTAAAGTCATAGATTTTTACAAATTGCTGTTGATGTGAATCAAACAGATAAACTTTATTAGATGATGAATAAACATAATTTCCATTATTAAAACTATAGTTTTCGGTAGCTGTAGTTTTCCTGCACTGAATACCCATTATTACTGTATCTTTTAAAGATTGTATTTTCACAGGATAATATGTATTTGACGAAAAACCTCCACTTGAGTAATGCCAGGTAGCTCCCACCGGTGCAAATTCCTGCGAATATGTTGTTAAGCTATAAAACAATAGTAAAACCATAAATAAATTTCTCATTTTCAAAGCTTTTAGATTATTTCATTTCTTTTTTTTACAAATATATAAAAAATAGCAGCATAAACATCGATATGCTGCTTTTTTTGCTATTAATATTGTTTACACCTATGCCAATGTAAAGGTGTTCTTAAACTAAGAAAAAGAAAAATTAATGCTGTTTATCTTTTGCTAAACAATCTGTTGTTTCAAGACCTTATAATCCGTCTTTCCGGTACCCAGTAGAGGAATTTCTTCAACGCCAATGATTTTATTCAGCTTAACCAGGTTGGGAAATCCGCTTTCCTTGAGGGTTGCATTGGCTTCGGTAATATCGATGGTAGTTATGGCAAATAAAACAATCTGTGGAGGATCTATAGCATCGTTGCCTTCCACGGCAAGCACCACCTCTTCATCGTTTCCGTATTTTTTAAGCAAAACCCCTTCAATGGCAGGCAGACTGATCATTTCTCCGGCAATTTTAATAAATCGTTTAAGCCTGCCGGTAATATACAAAAAACCATCCGCATCCATACGTCCCAGATCACCGGTTTTATAATAAGCAGCAGCATTTACTTCAACAAAAGGTGAAGCAATGTTGGGGTCGGGATATCCTTTGAAAATACTTTCGCCTCTCACCAGTATCATACCTTCTTCACCCTGGGGTAAAGTGGTAAAATGACTGTAGTCTGCAATCAGGAAATCCAGCCCTTTGATAAATTTACCCACACTCTTTTCCTTTTGCAATTCCATAGGATTGATGGTCAGTACCGGCGAACACTCGGTAATACCATAGCCTTCGAGCAATTTTGCCCGCTTATCTGCTTTTTCATAAAAGCGCTCAATAATGGAAGGATGCAGGCTTTCGGCACCGGTGATGGCAAGTATAACATTGCTAAGATCATCCTTAGTTGAAACAGCCAGTAACATCTTCAGAAAAGTCGGGGTTGCCAGCAAGGTATTTGCCCCACTGTGCTTTAATATTTTCAGCACTTCGCGGCTATCGGTCGGGTCGGGTGTATAGGCTACCTTAATACCTGATACCAGGGGAAGTATGGTCAGCACCGTAAATCCGAAACTGTGAAAAGGCGGAAGAAACGAAAGGAAAATATTATCGTTGCAGATGGATACCACTTCAAATACACCCCAGAGGTTGCTCACAATATTCCGGTGTGTAAGGGGAACAGCCTTTGGCAGGGATTCACTGCCCGAAGTAAACAGAATAACAGCGGTATCATCAAGCCTGATGTTTGGTTTAGATTTTATCAGATATGCAAATACACCTGAAAGTTTAGTCAATAAGCTTACTTCTTTTACTTTTTGTTCAAAGAATACACATTTTTGCTTTAGCTGATCCGAAAGCAAATCCTGCACTTTATCGTGAAACGATCTGGCCGTAAGTATCACTTTTAAATCAGCTTGTGCTACACAATGGTCCAGCACCTGCTTTCCAACTGTCCAGTTAAGCATTACAGGTATCTTGCCAGCGAGATAGCATGATATTACCAATAAAGTTGTGCTCTGCAATGCAGGCAGCATAATGCCGACATATTTACCTTCTACTTCCTTATTGATAATCCTGGAAACCACATAAGCTTTCAGCATAAATTCCTTACGGGATGCTGAACCCATTATTTTATCATAGGCAAAGTGTTCTTTCTGGTCTTTGCTGAATACACTCAGGAAAGATTCAAGGATGTTTTTATTCTTATCCACTTCTATGGTATGCAATGCCGCAATACGAGTATTCAGATGGCAGGGTTTTAAGACATCCCTGCTGATCTGCTGATTCATGGCTATTCGGCACAAATCGCTGACCGTGGTAATAAATTCAATTTCAATCTGAGAAACCACCTCAAAACTTTTCTCTACATCACTGATAATAGTAACCAGCATCAATGAGTCCACATTGAGTTCCAGTATAAGGTTGGAGGTTATTTTGATATCTGTTTTCTTACTTCCCGTATTTTTGGAGATTATTTCAGCCACTTGCTGAAATATTTCCGGTGGAATATCCTCAGTATTTGCTTCGGAATTAGTTTTTAAGTCATCGACTGAACCTTCTATTCTTTCGGGCAATTGACGATTGAGTTCAGGGGCATAAAAATAATGTTTTAAAAACAAGGGTTTTTCTTCGCCATTTTTATTGTAAAAATCCTCGAGGAAAAGATTAAATGCCTGCTTGCTTTCCTTTGACTTCTTTAGGGCTTCTGCTGTAATATCAACAAATTCAATACTCACTTTTCTTCTGGGCAAAAAGAAAATCAAATTAGCTATCAGTAAAAAGATAGCCTTCAGATAGGTATTGATGAAATCAGGAGCCTTGCCTATCCATGCCCTTGACCACATACTACCCCATAATCCACTGATTCTTACACCAATTACCTGTGTATCTGACGGAATATTGTCGACAATAGCCCAGGCACTTTGTTTGTTGAAGATTTTCTCATAGCCCTGGCCGGCAATCTGTCCCGAAGGATATAAAACAACATTTTTACCGTTTTCCATTGCTTTCACAACATTGGTATAAATATTTTTCAGGGCATCGGTATCCCTGTTGGTAGTTGTAATATCGCTCACTATAACGGTTCCCAGGAAATCAAACAATTGCCTGAGAACAGGTTTGTTGTAATAAATTTCAGAAGCAACAGGAACAACTTTAGTATATTTCAGGATATGGGTAAACAAAAGCTGCGGATCCACCAATGCCTGATGGTTGGGCAGAATAAGCTTAGCCTTTTTGCTTTGAAGAACTTCTAGGCCTTTCAGCTCAACGTTGTAACGGAGCGAAAGGAAGAAGCGATAGATGGCAACCAAAATTTTCATATTATTTATTTTCTATTTTGAAATTTTCATTAAATTCCTGAATCTTGCAAACATATCCGGAACATATTTGATCATCAGTATACTCATGGTAAAGATAAGAATTACCAGAAAAATAAAGATAGAATTTGTACCAAAATGCTTAGTAATGAGTGCAAAGAGAGCAGCAGAAATAAAGATTAGCAAAAATATCATGAAGTTGGAATAGGCAATCATATCTCCCTGTTTGCGGCCTTCTACACTGTTTTGTACCGATGCACTCAGGGGAACCATATAAATTCCACAGAAAAGAGCTGTCAGAAAAATCATAAACCCAAATACAAAACCACTGGGTTGAAGGAAGAACAACAATAAAAGCGAAATACACATGCCAAAGCCTCCAATAGGTGTTAAACCCAATTCAACTTTTCCCTTAGAAATCAATCCTGCCAGAAAACTGCCCAACCCAATGCCCAATGCAGAAGCTGTTAAAACATAACCGGTTTGGGTGTTGGTCATTCCCAATGTTTTAGGACAATGTACCAAAAGATTCATCTGAAGAAAACTCCCTACCATCCAGAAAGAAGACAATCCCAGTATGATAAGATTCAAACCTTTAATACCGGCTGCAAATTTAAAAGCCTTGTATTCGAAAACAAAAGGAATTATGGTATCTTCACTTTTTTTCATGGGCTCTGATTCCGAAACTTTTAAACGTGAGATGGCAAAAAGGCTGAGTAAAGAAATTACAACAAACAATCCTGCCATTACATAAAAATTATAAAAGTCGGAGATGATGGTTGCCAGCAAAGGTCCTAAGATGGCACCAAAAAAAGTAAACATTTCAAGGGTTCCGGTTCCAAACGAAATCCCTTCCTTTCCTCCAATATCTCGTATCAGGCCATATTTGGAAGGGGAAAAAAGAGTACTTACCAATCCCAGCAAAAAGATGCAGGCCATTACCAGATACACACTTTCGATGTAAAAGCCAAAGCTACCGATTATCACCAATAAAAGTTCAGTTATACGGGCTATAATCATGATTTTCTTTTTGTACATGGTTTTTGACAACCTGCCGGCCATAGGTGAGAAGAAAATATACGACAATACATACAAACCGGATGCCAGCGAAACTATCATAGATTCATTCCCCTTAGCCACCCAGTTGATTGCCAGCAAACAAATCAAGGTCTTGAAAAAATTATTATTGAATACTCCCAGAAAATTACTGGCAAATAAAGGTATCCATTTGGACGTTAACTTCATATAAAAATTGTATTTGAAATGTATGTAAAACCTTTTTTTTAGTTTTGCAAATGTAAAATAATAATTCAAATCAGGGCAGATGATTGAAATCAAACCATTTTTTGAAGCTGGCTTAAGGACTTAGTATATTTTTCAATAATCCGTTTTCTTAAACTTAAACAAATCCTTTCATTTTGTTGTTTATCTTTATTATATTTAATTTTCAAATTATTGACATTTTGGCTGTCTCAAATCTTCTTATTGGAATCCCGGATATATCACTATGACAGTCAGTGTATTTAATTAATATTATTACACAAAGAATCAAAGAGATCACACAGAGAATGAATTCAGGGTTTTTTATAAAATGTGACAGATGTTATTCAGCTTCTTTTAATTTGAGCAAATTATTAATAAATCACCATCGATGGATAGAAGAAAATTTGTACAATCTTTAGCACTTATACCCTTAACATATACAGCCATGAAACTGAACGAACTGAATAAGATAACAGAAAGCTTTGACAAAACAGATACTATGCCTGTGCTGTTTTTAGGCCATGGAAGTCCCATGAATGCCATAGAAGAAAATGAATTTGTAAGCGGATTCAGAAATACCGGCAAAAGCATTCTAACACCAAAGGCCATTCTTTGTATATCGGCACATTGGGAAACCAAAGGCAGTTTTGTCACAGCCATGCAACAACCTAGAACCATTCACGATTTTGGTGGGTTTCCGCAAGCCTTGTTTGATATACAATATCCTGCCCCGGGAAGTCCTGAACTGGCCAATGAATGCAAAAGCATTGTCAAAAAAACGATACTTGGACTTGATGACAAATGGGGTTTGGATCATGGATGCTGGAGCGTTGTAAAACATTTATATCCCAAGGCTGATGTGCCTATTGTTCAATTAAGCCTGGATTATTCTCAGTCGCCACAATATCATTACGATTTGGCAAAAGAATTAGCTAGCCTCCGTAAAAAAGGAATATTAATTATTGGTAGCGGAAATATAGTACATAATCTTGGGATGGTCGCATGGGAAAAACTGAATGAAGCTTTCGGTTATGACTGGGCCCTGGAAGCCAATGAGAAAATGAAAAAATACATGCTGGTCAACGATCATCAGTCGCTCATCAACTATACATCGCAAGGCAAAACATTTGAACTGGCCATTCCATCTCCGGAACATTATTTACCTTTGCTTTATGCGCTGGCACTGAAAGAGGAAAACGAAAAGCTGAGTTTCTTCAACGACAAAGCAGTGGCCGGTTCACTTTCAATGACCTCTGTGAAAATCGACAAAGCCTGATTAAAATGAAAATATTATTATCAACACTTTTTATACTGTTTGGAACAATGACAAACCTAGAAGCTAATGACACAACCAGGGTGCTGGAATATCTGGTAAGAGTACCAAAGTTACAATCTGAAAAGCCACCCATTATTATTCTCCTCCATGGAGTAGGAAGCAATGAAGAAGATTTATTTTCATTTGCTGACGAACTGCCCGGTAACTATCTGGTTGTTTCAGCCAGGGCACCCATTACATTAGGTCAGGGAAGTTATGCATGGTATCCTTATGATATCTCAGGTGGAAAAGTTGTAGTTAATTTAGAACAGCAGGAAAAAGCCAGAACGATTCTTGTTCAATTTATAACTGAGTTGAAACAGCAACTTAATTTTAATGAGCATGAAATTTATTTGTGCGGATTCAGTCAGGGAGCTATCATGTCATTTAGTGTCGGGCTTAGCCGTCCTGATTTGATTAAAGGCATTGCAATAATGAGTGGACGCCTACCGGATGGAATGAAAACAATGATAGCGCCCAAAGAAAAATTGCAGGATATGAAAGTGTTTATTTCGCACGGAACAAATGATCAGGTATTAAGCATTGAATATGCCCGTAAAAGTCTTGCGTATTTAAAAACCCTAAACTTGCATCCAATTTACAAAGAATATAGCGAGGGACACGGAATTAACAATGAAATGTTTAAGGATTTGGTAAACTGGTTGAAAAAATAATATAAAAAAATAGCCATGCACGAAAAAAAAGACATTTACGAAGCCGAATTAATGTACAATGGGGTCCCCATGCCTTTTGTGATTAAATCAATGGAAGAAATAGAAAATCAGGCAAATGGTATCGTTGACGATCCCCACCGGCATAAATATTATACGGTGATATGGCCTTTTACTGCAACCGGTAAACATATTATTGATTTCAAGGAATATCCCTTACAACCTCATCATATCTTTTTTGTCAGTCCTGCCCAAGTACACCAGATTATTACCGACCCCTTCCCTACCGGATATGTCTTGCTTTTTACACCTGAATTCCTGGAAAAGAACAGCATACGTTCCGATTTTATTGCCAATCTTAAACTCTTTAAAAAAACCGACGAATCAGCAGCCCTACCGATAACAGATACAATGAAAGTAAAGCTGAAAATATTTGCTGATCATATGATGAATGCCTTTCAATCGAAAACTGATTTGTCTTTAGAAATTATCGGGGCCTATTTAAAGTTATTTCTCATTGAATGCAACGGGCATTGTTCATTGTCAGAAGAAACCAATACACAAACCGTTGAAGTAGGAAAAGCCCTGGTTAAGAATTTCAAGGCGGTTGTTGAAAAACAATTTACAAAATCGCATCAGGTGAAAGCGTATGCCGATACCTTGAATGTAAGTCCTAATTATCTGAATGAGGTCATCAAATCGGCCATCAATATTTCCGCCAAGGATTATATACAGAACAGGCTGATACTGGAAGCCAGGAGATTGGTTGTCTTTACGGATAAAAGCAGCAAGGAAATCGGTTACGATCTGGGCTTTGAGGATCCTTCCCATTTCAGTAAATTTTATAAAATCCAGTCAGGGCAATCGCTACAGGATTTCAAGAAAAGCATCAATGCATAAGGTTTGGCATTTTAATGGGTTTTCCTTTGAACTATAAAACAAGCCATCGAATAAATATTTATTTTTATACAATTTTATAATTGCTTTGACTTTGCGATTTTATAAGGTAACGGTCGAGGCATGTTATTCGGCGGTGCGAATCGAAGCCGTTTCCTGTCCGAATACACCAAAGGTAAATAAAAGAACTAAACTGACCTAAAACCCCGCTACCCCTCTGACAGCTAGCCTTTTTATGCACCGGGCGTTAATCCACAATAAACTTTCCTGTCGTTATCTTATTATCAGAAATGATTTTTACAAAATAAGTTCCTTTAGTTAAGCTGCCAATTGAAAATGAAAAAGAATTTCCGGAAATTTTCTTTAAACGAATTACCTCTTTACTTGACACATCATAAATGTAAATATCCGCATTATTCAGGTTTATTTCTATCTGAATAATCATATTACTATTTGCCGGATTAGGATATATGCAAAGTTCATTCTTCCCGCTAACACAATACTGAGTTCCTGTAGAAATTACAGAATTAATTTGGGTAATAGAATAAGGGTAAACGATAATAGTGTCAGATGAGTTTGCAGAATATTTATTAAGACTTGAAATGCCATTTACTACCAGAACAGTATCTGCATAATACTGATCAAATTGCATGGGGTTTCCAAATAGAGTTGACAACGATATTGCAAAAGTGTCATTGGAAAAATTACATATAAAACCTTTTTCCATTCCGGGATAGTTAAATTTCCACCCTACTAACTTAGGAATGGTAGATGTTCCATAAATCATGGCTGGATTACCTGAAAAATTCATATTCTGACAGCTTTGAGAGCCTCTTGACATATCGTATAATAATTTCATCGATAAAGCGTTTGCTGTTATTTTTTTGTTTTGTCTTGAGATAGATTGAAAATGATTATCACCTGCCAATGAATGATTTAATATCATTGAAATATTGGGTTTTGTCAAAAAGAAATTACACATAGCAATATTATAGAGAACATGCGTCCATGTCTGAGAAATTACAGATGGAATGCCTGAAGGCGACTCTAGCAAATTAAATTCTGTAACCCATACCTCTTTGCTTGGCAGAAGTGTATTAAAACCCGACATGTTGTACCTATACAAAAGAGATGAGGTATTGGAATTTGGGCCAAAAGGTACCGCAAGCGAACGATTTACATTAAAAGCAAGGTCAGCATTGTTAGCATTTAAATAAACATGAAAAGAAATTGCGTCAATCAATGGTATGTATGAGAGAACTGTATCGATCCAATGTGGAATAGCTGGAGTATTTCCACCTACAGCACAAACTTTTGCAGTTGGAAATTCTAGCATGATACTATCATAAAACACTTTAGCTAATTGAGCATAATTTGTTGGGGTCATTAATTGAAGTGGAAATTGTGAACCGCCATTTAAATTGTGTTCATTACCCAATTCAATAAATTTCGGATTAAGTCCTATTGAATCTGTGTGCCTGAGCCCATCCATTTCATAGTGGACATTAGAGGTTTCAAGATTTACAACATATAGTCCTTCTCCGTTACATCCTAAAATGCCCGGTTTGAATTCATCCGTTCTTATGGTGAGAGAGGTTCCGCCTGGCGGCAGATAAGCGGGAAAATACCATCCTGTTTGCCAGTCCCAGTGATTGGCATTTGTACCACCAGGAAAACGCAATACTTCCGGATAAAGGTACGCGGTGCTGTCAATAAACCATTGCTGTGTCCAGTTTGCTCCGGAATATCCCGGAGTAGGGAAATTGGGAGGTATATGCGCGTTGGTATTAAACCCAAATTTAGGAGTTGACCTGTTAAGCGAACCAAGTGTTGCTTGAACACTTTGTTGTGCGATAGCCACGAAAATCGTCATGGTAAAATACATAAAAAGTAGCAATATTATTTTCATAGATTTTATTCGTCAAGTTTCAAAAATATGCCTTGCCCATAACTATTTATACATACAATAAAACAACACAAAGCCAATCAAATTAAGATGAATGCTGTAGAAAATATCCATTATGTGTTATGTCTTCTGATTTATCCTCCTCAAAATTAAACTAATTATACATATAAAAAGCAAAGTGTTATTCTTTTTCATTATTGTCCGACAAACTTTTACAACAGTAGTATTATTGAGATTTCTCACTTCGTTCGAATTGACAATCAATTTTTTATGTTTGGGGTTTGGTCAATACAATAACAAAAAGCTGGATAAGGACAGCAGACTTAAATTAGTATAAAAAACAGCTTAAGAAATGTCCATTATACCTAAAATTACTTATCCTCTGTATTTATTTCCACATTCTACAGTCAGCAACTTTAAGTAAAAACTGAAAACACATAAAACCCTATCTTATAACGTTTCCTTTAAATATACTATCGATTCCGTAATTTATCCATTTACAAAAGTTTTTTTACTGTTTAATTTTGCAGCATTAATCAGGAATCAATAAATATTTAATATATATTCAATGGCAAAAACAATATTTCACAAAGCAGAAAGTCGTGGGGACGCCATGCATGGATGGCTGCACAGCAGGCATACCTTTAGTTTTGCAAACTATTACCATCCCGAAAGAATGCATTTTGGTGCCTTAAGGGTGCTGAACGATGATATCGTCAGCGGAGGGGAAGGTTTTGGAATGCACCCTCACGACAATATGGAAATCATATCTATTCCGCTGGAAGGAAACCTGGAACACAAAGACAATATGGGCAATACAACCGTCATCCGTAAAGGGGATGTACAGGTGATGAGTGCCGGAACCGGTGTTTTCCACAGCGAATACAATCAAAATAAAGATACGGAGGTAAATTTCCTGCAGATATGGGTACTCACCAACAAAAAAAATGCTAGCCCGCGTTATGATCAGATATCAATCAGGGACATGGAAAAAGAAAATGCATTTTTTCAGATTCTTTCTCCCAAAGCAGCTGATCAGGGTGTTTGGATTTATCAGGATGCCTGGTTTCACCTGGGATATTTTAAAGCAGCACATAAGGAATCTTATCATTTTAAGAAAGCAGGAAATGGTTTATATATCTTCCTTTTGGAAGGACAAATAGAAGTGGACGGACAACTACTTGACAAAAGAGATGGCTATGGCATATGGGATACGGATAAAGTTACGGTAACAGCAACAAAAGATTCCAGTATATTGTTAATGGAAGTACCAATGAATTTTTAAAAATAGCCACAAAGGCACAAAGATACAAAAAAAAGAATGAATAATTGCTTCTTAGTGTCTTTGTGCCTTTGTAGCAAAAAACATTATCATGAAAAAAAATGCAATTACCAACATAATACCCCTTGATTTTATGTGGCCGGTTCAAAATCCTTTCCTCTTCTTTGCCCATCATTTGGATAGGTATCCGCCAGGCAATAAAAACATGGGACCATCGGCTTCCCTCGAGGGTCGTAATATTGGCAATGACTTTACGCTGAAAGACGGATGGCGGATGTATCATGGCGCCACTGTTCCCGGTTTCCCGGTACACCCCCACCGTGGATTCGAAACCATTACCGTGGTCCTGAAAGGATATGTCGATCATTCCGATTCGCACGGACAGGCAGGCAGGTATGGAGAAGGCGATGTACAATGGATGACAGCAGGATCCGGACTACAGCACGCTGAAATGTTTCCACTGCTGAACACGGAAGAAGAAAATCCGGCTGAATTGTTTCAGATCTGGCTCAACCTGCCAAAAGCAAAGAAATTTGCCGAACCTCATTTCAAAATGTTATGGTCAGAAGATATACCAGTTTATACAAGCAGGGATGAAAAGGGAAAATCAACGGAAGTAAAACTAATCGCAGGAAGTATTGAAAATGTAAACGCCCTACCTCCTGCTCCGGATTCCTGGGCTGCTACTCCTGAAAATGAAGTGGCTGTATGGATTATTCAAATAGAAGAAGGTGCACAGTGGAACTTGCCTGTTGCCGGTGAAGGCGTCATACGGACCTTATACTTTTATAAAGGAGAAAAGATAAAAGTAAACGGCAATGAAATCAATGCTGATTTTGCCATTGAATTAGCAGCCCATGAAGCTGTATGTATCGAAAATGGAGCCGCCAGGGCAAGTATGATTTTATTACAGGGAAAACCCATATCAGAGCCAGTTGTACAATACGGACCCTTCGTGATGAATACAGAAGCTGATATTCAACAGGCTTTTAATGATTACCGTAAGACCGAGTTTGGCGGATGGCCATGGCCCAGCAACAGTCAGGTGTTTCCACGCAACAAAGGTCGGTTTGCTTTGTATAGAAATGGTATAGAGGAAAACAGATGAAACAGCTAAATACCCGTCGGGCAAGAAGTTCCCGACGGGAAAAGGACTTAGTAACGATGGGCAAGGCAATGAAAAAAACCAGCGGGCTTAATCAATCGTTTGGAATCTATGTTCTTTGGAAAACAAGCTCGTAGAGCTTGCATTATGGTAATAAAAAAAGACACAACAAATCAAGCCTGTAGGGCTTGCATAGTAAATCCAGCATCCGCAACCAATCATCTAGCTATAAACAACGCAAAAATAAAGACATACAACCTATTCCAAATGACGTTAAATAAACCCTTAGCTTGCAGGCAATTCACCCATCCTTTCAGTTAAAAACACCCATCCTTTCAGTTAAATGCTTGCAGTCTGAAGCATTTAAAACATTTTGCTGAACCACAGGTACGAATTGGATTGGCTGTCTTCTCCAACATTATTTTATGAATGCCCTACAGGCATTTAAACTTCATCTGACTTCTGTTATTATAATAATGGATGTCCTGCTGACATCCTATTGAAAATCATATATTCAGAACTTTCGTTTTGCGATGAAGAATCACTAAGCGGATAAAAGTGGAATTTGTAAATTGAATTAAAAATGCAAAATTACACTTTGTTTTTCGTTAGGTGTTTTTTGCTTTGGCAAATAGCAGTCCTGAATCGCTATTCTCCGAAAAACAAGCTCGTAGAGCTTGCATTATGGTAATAAAAAAAGACACAACAAG
>CAIUKU010000349.1 GCA_903899825.1 uncultured Bacteroidales bacterium
ATTATAATTTTGAGAATATTATGGCTGCTATTACAGTTGGAATATTTTTTAAGATTGATAAATCATTGATAAAAAAAGCGATAGAAAGCTATCTTCCCGATAATAGTCGATCACAACTTATTAAAACTGCAAATAATACTGTATTTTTAGATGCATATAATGCAAATCCTACCAGCCTCGAAGCTGCCATCAATAACTTTTCTGAAATTCAGAATGATAATAAAGTGTTGATTATTGGTGATATGCTTGAATTAGGTAAATATAGTAAAGAAGAACATTCGAGAATTTTAGCGATCATCAAAAATTTAAATTTTCAAAAAATATTATTGGTAGGACCTGAGTTTTCTGAAGCATGTAATTATCCACAATGGAATTGCTTTGCAGATTCAGAAGTGGCAAAGCAATGGTTGTTGGAAAATCCATTGAGAAATGCTTTTATTCTTGTAAAAGCATCAAGAGGAATTAAACTGGAAAAAGTTTTGCTTGCTTTATAAAATTTATAAAATGAATACAACGTATCAGGTTATCGGATTAATGTCAGGAACTTCCCTTGATGGATTGGATATTGCTTATTGCATTTTTGAAAAATTAAACGATAAATGGTATTTTAAAATTAAAGAAGCATGTTGTATCAAGTATTCAAATAAATGGGTTCATAAACTTTCAACAGCTGACCAGCTTACAGCATTTGAATTACTTAATTTGCACAATGAATACGGTTATTTTTTAGGTAAAGAATGCAGAAAATTTATTGATAAACATCAGATTCAGGTCGATTTTATTGCATCTCACGGTCATACCGTTTTTCACCAACCTGCTAAAAAAATTACTTTTCAGATTGGAAGTGGTGAATGCATTGCTGCAGCCTGTGGTTGTAATGTGATAAACGATTTCAGGGCTATGGATGTGGCTATGGGAGGACAGGGAGCACCTTTGGTGCCAATTGGTGATCAATTGCTTTTTGACGAATATGAATTTTGTATCAATCTGGGAGGATTTGCAAATATTTCTTATCAATCCAATAATCAACGGATTGCTTATGATGTTTGCCCTGTGAATATAGTTTTAAACCCTTTAGCAATTGAACTTGGTTTCTCATATGATGATAAAGGTATGCTGGCAGCCCAAGGTTTTGTTCATACTGGCATGTTGAGTGAATTGGAAAATATTGAATATTATAAAAGATGCTTTCCAAAATCATTGGGTAAAGAATGGCTGATAAAGGAATTTTCACCCGTAATTTCAAGATATGAACTGAATGTTTATGACAAACTAAGAACGTTATCAGAACATATTGTTTCACAAGTATTAAAAGCAACAAAAACGCATAAAGCTGCTAAGCTTCTTTTTACCGGAGGAGGTACATACAACGATTTTATCATCAGTCAAATAAGGGTAAAGTCAAATCATACAGTTATAATACCAGATTCTAATATAATAGACTTTAAAGAAGCAATGATTTTTGCTTTTCTGGGAGTATTAAGGAAAAGAGGAGAAGTTAATTGTCTTAAATCTGTTACAGGAGCACTTAGTGATAATATTGGCGGGAAAGTTATAATAGTATGATTTTTTTTGCAAGGGTTGGTAGATTTTGTTACTTTTGTGAATTGAATAACAATTAAAATAAAATATAAAATTTATGAAAAAATTATTATTTTCTAAAGCAATGTTACTTGCTTTAGGATTATTTATTATACCTGTGATTTCTTATGCGCAGCATACTGCAGGAGAAGCTCCTAGTGTTGGAGGAATTCGTGTTGAATTCATTTTGTTTGCATTAACCCTGATAGGTGTCGCATTATTTCATCATCATACAATGAAAGTTGCATTAATAGGATTGGCCTCCATATTAGTTTTTAAGTTTGTTTTTGCGGATGGGTTTAATCTCTTAACCCATTTATTTGGTGATAATTCAATAATTGAACAAATTACTGATAAAGAAAAACGACAGGGTGAGTGGCCTATTTTATTGAATCTTTTAGGTTTATTAATAGGTTTCGCTGTTTTGGCAAAACATTTTGAAGAATCGGGTGTGCCTGATTTTTTACCAAAATACCTGCCTGATGATTGGAAAGGTCCGTTTATGCTGTTGATTTTTGTTTTTATACTTTCTTCTTTCTTAGACAATATTGCTGCCGCCATGATTGGAGGTACCATTGCCATTGTTATTTTTAAAGGTAAAGTTCATATAGGGTATATTGCAGCTTTAGTGGCTGCAAGTAATGGTGGCGGTTCCGGTAGTGTTGTAGGGGATACAACCACTACCATGATGTGGATAGATGGAGTTGCTGCATTTAATGTTTTTCATGCTTATATTGCAGCCATAGTAGCTTTATTTGCATTTGCAATATTTGCTTCTTTTCAGCAGGATAAATATCAACGCATACAAAAAGATGCTCCCTCTGGATTAAAAATTGACAAAATGCGATTATTTATTGTGGGTTTAATACTGGCATTAACCATTGCTACCAATATATTATTCGATTTTCCTGCATTAGGAGTTTGGATTGCTATATTAATTGGAGCCATGTTAAGAAAAACGCCCTGGGGTGAAGCCAAATCTGCATTAGGGGGCTCTATCTTCCTGCTTTCTTTGGTTACCTGTGCATCAATGATGCCGGTAGAAGAATTACCGGAAGCTACCTGGCAAACAGCTTTTTCATTAGGATTTATCTCAGCCGTATTTGATAATATTCCTTTGACTAAACTTGCATTGGATCAGGGACATTATGATTGGGGTATGTTAGCTTATGCTGTCGGTTTTGGAGGTTCAATGATTTGGTTTGGCTCATCAGCAGGAGTTGCTATTACTAATAAATTTCCTGAAGCAAGAAACGTAGGTTTATGGTTGAGAAAAGGATGGCATGTTATATTTGCATACGTCATCGGTTTCTTTATGTTACTTTTTGTTTTGGGTTGGGAGCCTGCAAGTAATAAACAGCACCAAGAACCTGCAATTGATTGTAAGGCTGAACAGTGTAAAGTTAGAGATATCGCCAAAGCATTGGAAATAGTTAAACTTCAAAAGGACTCAACGACAGCTCAATAGTCTGTAATGTATTTAAAAATTAAAACACTAAGCTCAATTGTAGTTTCCCAAGTTGAATCGTTCTGCTTAAAAACTAATACTATTCTTATTCATGAATGAAAAGATATGGAATTTATATTTAATGAATTAAAAAACATTAAAAATATATTGCTTGTCGGGTCTTTGAAATCTGAAAAATACTTGCATATTTTATTTGAAAAGAATTGTTAATAGAAATTTTTGTAAGATGCTTTATTTGAATATGTAATAAGACATATTTTTAATAAAAATTTTATTTGTAACTGTTTAAGTATCGTTATCTTTGGATATTAAATGTAATACTTTTAATGATGGATAAAAGCATTTTTACCAATAAAAGCAATATACCTGCTAATAATGAATTAATTGATGCTTTGGGTAGTACTTATAAGCTATGGCAAATGATTATCAAGGATGTTCATTTAAAATATCCTGATTCCATTGATGAATGGAATTATCCTGGTGAAAAATATGGATGGAGTTTTAGGATGAAAGATAAAAAAAGAGCCATATTATACCTTTTGCCCAGGGAGCAGTACTTTAAAGTTGCCTTTGTCTTTGGACAAAAAGCTGTGGATGTCATTATGAAAACTGAAATATCAGAACGTATTAAGTCTGAACTGGAATCTGCAAGGGTATATGCTGAAGGCCGCGGAATACGGATAGAAATTAAAGATGAAATGCAAATAGGTGACATTAAAAAATTGATAAATATAAAGTTAGCCAAATAAAATGAATACCTATATTTCTCTTTTAAGAGGCATCAATGTAAGCGGAAAAAATAAAATTAAAATGACAGCTCTGCAAGCAATGTATGAAAATCTTGGGTATAAGAATGTAAAGTATTATATACTATAACAAATAGATGCGTTAAAATAAATGGTAAAATTGGTAAAAAATTAAATAAATTA
>CAIUKU010000350.1 GCA_903899825.1 uncultured Bacteroidales bacterium
AACCTGTTTTCATGATATTTGGAATTTTTAGTTTAGAATATGAAAGAAAAATTAATGACAATATGTCATTGGGACTTGGATTGGGGTATTATACCCGTTCTGCAGGAAGTAGTACTTTTAGTGGTGTCCAGTTTGTACCTGAATTTCGTTATTATTTTGAAGAAGCTGTTGAAGGATGGTATGCTTCACCATATATTACCTACACTATTTTTACTGAATCATATTTAAAAGAAACAGCTGAATTAGATGCAAATGGTATTCCTACAGGGCAAACTATTACTACAGATGTTTCAGAATCATTATCATTTTATGGTGGTGGTGTAGTAGGCGGACGTAAATGGATATGGGGAGGCTTTACACTGGATGCATGGGTAGGATTTGGATATTTGGGTTTATCAGGTGATTCCAATGAATCATTAAGTGTTGGTATATTACCGGTATCAGGATTAGCAATTGGTTTCTCATTCTAAGATTTTATTTTTTAATAGAAAAAGCTCTCAAAATCGAGAGCTTTTTTTTACTCTTTAATTTTGTTGCATTTATAAACTTAATTTTCAACCTAATTTATTTAAAAAACTGAATGAAAAAAATCTTACTTATACTATGCTTAGGTATGTTTATAGCAAACTCAAGCTTTTCGCAAATGCATTTCACAGAAAACACACTTAAAAAATCAGCTTTTAATTTATCCGGGGAAAAATCGGACGTTCCCGGTAAAAATACTGCTACTTCTAAAGTTGTTATTACTGATGAAGAAAACGACCTGATGAAAAAAAGAAGAAAAAGAGGAGGCCGGAGTGGCGGAGGTGGCGACTTTAGCTTATTGTCCTATTCACGTTTAGGTGTAACAATTCCAATAGGAGCTCTTTCTGATGCAGCTAATCTTGGTTTTTTATGGCAAGGTATGATAGAAGGTGTAATTCAAAATAAATTTGGGGTAGGCATATCTTTTGGCTATTTTATATATTTTGGGAAAGAAATTCCCGGTCCTTATGGAAATACAATGACGCCAGAACCCGCTTATGTTATGCCATTAGCAGCTAGTTTTAAATATTTTTTTATGGAAGATGATTTTAGACCTTACATTGGAGCCGATTTAGGTGTTATGTTTACAGGAAGAGATGGTTATGATTCTGAAACTAAATTTGGAGGCAGTCCAAGAGCTGGTTTTATTTATTCATTTGCAGATTATTATCTGATAGGACTTGACGTTTCTACTAATATTGTGGAAAATGGAAACGGAATTAATTTTGGTCTTCAATTTGGATATATTTTTGGAAATTAATTGTATATTACAATATGAAACGAGCCACGAGAAAATATTCACACACACGAGGATGATTATTTTGGCGAGTTCCCCCGATAAATCGGGGCAGGCTATCTGTACAAATAAATAATTTTAAAAAATAAATATATGAAAAAGCTGAACGCTGATGACGCGGATTTCTAAAGAAAAACACAGATTAAACGGATTTAAAATCTGTGATAATCCGCTTTTCCCGAATCTTCGGGATCTGTGTCATCCGCGTTCCATTAAAGCATAAGCTTAAAATATACGTTTCTCGTCATTTTCCTACTCTATTTAAATAATTGTATATGAACAAAAAACAAAATATAAACAGATAAAAAAAGGCTCTCTTCACAGGGAGCCTTTTTTATATCTATGATATTAAAATAAAGAGAAGCTTATTTCCTGTTAAAAGTAGTATTATAAACCAAACTATCCGTATTGTCTTTTACATAATAATTCCAGGTAATAAAATTTTTATTCTCCATAGTCCCGTTCCCTTCAATAGTATTACCGCTAATACTTTGCTTGGGAAGGCTTACAATATTGGCATTTACTATGGCAGTGGCAGTACCATTTAAATTTGCAAAGTTTGAAATTTTTATTTTTGTTGTATTTGTTGCATCCAACGTAATCGTACAATCGAAGTTTTGATTTTTAGCCTGAGGTATCTCGGTACAAGACCAGGAGCCAACATAATCAGTACGTGAAATCGTTTCAACCGGAGTTGTTGTTTCATCTTTTTTACATGCACCCATAAAACCGGCTATAATTAATACAGTTATAAAAATGTTTTTTGTCTTCATTTTGATTATTTTTAATCTTTAAAATTACAATATTTATGCCAATTATGTTACAAATATATTTAATTTCTTTTTATTGATAATAAAAACAGCGAAAGTTTTGTTATACATAAGAAAGTTTTGCCAGTATATTTTTAATTGTACTATCTTAGCACTCAAATTTTAAATGCTTTTCAAAAGGGCTAAGCAATGAGATTATCATTTTGTAACTTAAAGAAATTTAATATATTAAGAATTGTAATATTGCTTTTTATCAGTAATATTACCTATTCTGGCTTTGCCCAGTTTTATAGCGGAATGCAAATGAATTTTGGGAAAAACAGGGTACAATATGATCATTTTTTCTGGACCTATTATCGCTACGAAAGATTTGACATTTATTACTATTTGGGAGGGAAACAGTTTGCCAATTTTACAGCTAATTTTACGCTGAAGCATCTGAAAGAAATTGAAACTCAACTCGATTTTGAAACTGATGAAAAAATGCAATTCATAATTTTTAACAAACTATCTGATTTTAAGCAAAGTAATATCGGATATGTCAATGATGAAAGTTACAATACCGGTGGACTTACACATATAATGGGGAATAAAATTTTTCTTTATTTCAATGGTAACTATGCTGATTTTCAACAACAAATACGTGCCGGCATTGCAGAAGTTATATTTAATCAGTTAATGTTTGGGAGTAGCCTTACTTCTCAGGTAAAAAATAAAACGATTTTCACTATACCGCCCTGGTATTCAAAAGGATTAATTGCCTACATTGCCGTCAACTGGAATACTGAAGCCGATAATATTGTAAGAGATGGAATTTTATCGGGTAAATACAATAAATTTAATGCTTTAACCGGTGAGGATGCCGTATATGCAGGTCAATCGTTCTGGAGGTTTATTGCCGAAAAATATGGTGAGCAGAATATTTCCAATATTATCTATTTGTCGCGAGTGAGCCGAAACATAGAAACAGGATTTTTGTATGTGTTGGGTGTCTCTTATAAAGAAATAGTAAAAGAATGGATTGCTTACTATCAGGAAAAATATGCTCAATCGTATCAACGCATTTTGCCTTCATCCACTCCCATCATAAAAAAGGTTAAATCCACAAGGGTTTACAACCGGCTTAAAATCAGCAATGATGGTATACATTCTGCTTATGTAAGCAACGAAATGGGACAATACAAAGTATGGATTTACAATAATGAAACGCAAAAAAGGAAAAAAATCATGAAATCCGGCTATAAACTGGATGATAAAACCGATTATTCCTACCCCTTGCTCGCATGGCATCCATCCGGAGAAATTCTCGCTCTTATTATTGAAACCAAAGGTTTAATTTATCTTTACCTGTATAATCTCAAAGAAAAAAAGTTTGAGAAAATACTGCTGCAATATTTCCAGAAAGTACTCGATTTTTCATATTCACAAAACGGACAACTGCTTGTTTTATCAGCTGTTCAGAATGGACAATCGGATATTTTTGTATATAATATGGCTTCCCATTCATCCGAGCAAATCACCAAAGACATTTATGATGATTTAACACCCCGTTTTATAAATAATTCAAAAGAAATCATCTTTTGTTCCAACCGGATCAGTGACACGCTGAATGCTGATATTTCTATGAATATCAATATAATGGATAATAAAGATATCTATCTTTATGATTATGCAAGGCGGAAAAAAACACTAAGAAGAGTTACCAACACTCCATTTGCAAATGAATCATTTCCTATGGAATACGAAAATGCTTATGTTAGTTATCTTAGCGATGTCAATGGAATCAACAACAGGTTTATTGCTCGTTTTGACAGTGTAATTAGTTTTATAGATACAACTACTCATTATCGTTATATTACCAAATCTTTCCCTGTAAGCAATTACAGGCAAAATATTATTGAGCAGGATATTAGTCCGCGGGCCAAAAAAACAGCCGAAATTATTTATACAAATGGCGTTTACAAAATGTTTATTGAGGATCATGCATCTGTATCTGAACTTAAAGCACTTAAATTAGAGAATACGGATTATATTAATCGTTTGCTGGAATTAAGTAAAAACATTAAAAAGGACAGCCTTAAAAAAGACAACGAGCAAATTTCACCGGTTCGTAAAAAACTTCGCAATGTATATTATTCAGACTTAAGCATAGAAGAGCAAAACCCTGATGATGTAATCATCAATTATAGCAGGCAGGCTTTCCGTGAAATCAAAACCAGCGACAGTAGTGCAAATGATAAAAACAACGCTACTTTTGTACAGGAAACGCAAAGAAATTATGAAGTAGAATACACAGCAAATGATATCACTTCACAATTAGATTTCAGCTTTTTAAATGCTAATTATCAGCAATTTTCGGGAGGTGGTTCACCCATTTACCTTAACCCCGGTTTTAACTTTCTGATGAAAATCGGATTAAGCGATTTAATGGAGGATTACAGGATTACAGGCGGGTTTCGGTTTTCTTTTAATTTTGACAACTTCGAATATTTATTAAGCTATGAAAATCTGAGCCGAAGACTCGATAAACAAATTATTTTTCACCGCCAGTCAATTGATAATAATTCTTATTATTACAGGTCTCATCAATATACACATTCGGTATATTACATTTTACGCTGGCCTTTCAACAATGTGATGAGTGCAAGAGGAACCGCTTTTTTACGCAACGACAGAGAGGTCTTACTTTCCACTGATCAGCTCAGTTTAAAGGAACAGGATATCAATAACAACTGGTCAGGTTTGAAAGGAGAATTTGTTTTTGACAATACAAGAAATGTCGGATTAAACCTTTATTATGGTAGCCGATATAAATTATGGGGAGAATACTATCAGTCCCTGGATAGCAAAAACCGCAATCTGTTTGTCGTTGGTTTTGATTTTCGAAATTATCAGAAAATACATAAATCATTTATCTGGGCCAATCGATTTGCCTTCAGTTCATCGTTTGGTAAAAATAAACTAATCTATTACATGGGAGGTGTTGACAACTGGTTGTTCCCTAAATTCAACGAGAATATTGATATTGCAACAGATCAAAATTATACCTATCAAACCCTGGCAACCAATATGCGCGGATTTATACAAAATATCAGAAACGGCAATAGTTTTGCTGTTTTGAACAGTGAATTAAGATTCCCGGTATTCAGGTATTTCTCCAACAAACCTATGCGTTCTGATTTTTTATACAACCTGCAGATTATTGGGTTTGGAGATTTTGGCACGGCCTGGACCGGCACTAATCCCTGGGATAAAAACAATTCATTATATACTAAAACATTGTATGGGAATCCATTTATTCTCAGACTGGAAAAAGAAATTGATCCTTTGGTCGGAGGATATGGATTTGGTTTAAGAACCCGATTATTGGGCTATTTTATAAGAGCAGATTATGCCTGGGGTGTAGAAAGCGGTATTGTAAAACCAGGCATTTTTTATTTTTCATTAAGTCTGGATTTTTAAGAAGTAAGCGTTTTGACTTTAAGGAGAAATAAAACAACACCTGATTTTTTTATGAAAAGCATGATAAACGGCTTTATTTAATAAATTAATAAACTAATAATTCAATAACCTAATAACTTAAAAATTCAAAAATTCAATAACCGAATAACCGAATAACCGAATAACTTAATAACCAAATAACTTAAAAACCTAATAACTAAATAAAAATGGATATGAATGTTGGAACAGTTTTGATTTTATTGGCAATTGGCCTGTCAGCCGGCATTTTTGGCGGTATGGTTGGCTTAGGGGGTGGTGTAATTATGATACCTGCCATGATATATTTTTTGGGTGTGAGCCAGCAAACAGCTCAGGGAACTAGCCTTGCAGTAATGTTGCCTCCTGTAGGGCTTATGGCGGTAATGAACTATTATAAAGCCGGACAAATGAACTTTAAATACGCTGCCATCATTGCGATCGCTTTTTTTGTTGGCGGTTATTTCGGTTCTAAAATCGCATTGGATATTTCACCTGAAAAAATGAAAAAAGTTTTTGCCATCGCATTGATGTTGATTGCAGTAAATATGTTGATTAAAAAATAGAACATCTTTTTTGATTGCCAATTTCGGAAATTTTCAGTCTATTCATTATTTACATCGCTTTGGTAGATTAAGTACTCAGTGCTAAAAACAGTTTGAACTTTAAAATTATGAATTCAATTGATCAAAGAATTATCGATTATATCGGGGAACATCATGTTTTCACCCTTGCAACTTCCAGCAATAACCGCCCCTATACAGCCAGCTGCTTTTATGTGTATATTGAAGCAATGAATATGTTTGTGTTTACGTCTGATATAACTACCAAACATATTACCGACACCATTGAACAGCCTTATGTGGCCGGAGCCATTGCACTGGAAACAAGCATTATTGGTAAAATAAGGGGAATACAATTTACCGGAATTATTAAAAAGCCTGATAAAAAGGAATTGGCTATAGCCAAGACAGCTTATATCAAAAAATTTCCGGTTGCTTTATTGACAAAAACCACGCTTTGGGGGATTATACCTGAATTTATTAAGATGACAGACAACCGGCTTGGTTTCGGAAAAAAGCTAATCTGGGAAAAACAATTTTAGCAAAAATAAACAGGATAATTATTTATTAACATACTAATTATACAGTCATTCAATTATATACTCCAAATTTGAACCAGATTGTTAATTACTCTTTTGGTAAAAAATGAATTTACAATTGTATATTTACAATCCGAAATTTTAAAATTATTAAGCTGATACTCAGTTTTTAAAAATAAAATAATAAATATTTGGATCATTCTATGGAAAATACACTTTTTGCTGCACTGGAAATCAATACTCAAGAAAAAGAGAAAGGGAAAAATTATCATGAAATTATTCAAAACAGAAAAATACCAAATATTTTTGACAGTGAAAATGACCCAAATACCAAAATTGAAGTAATGACCGAACCAATTAACCTTAAAGAGCCACAAAAATATACGCATGAAGAAGTAACTGAAAAAGCAACGGCTTATTTTCAGGGCGATACATTGGCTGCAAGTGTATGGATGAATAAATATGCACTTAAAGACAGTGCAGGCAATTTGTATGAATTAACGCCTGACGATATGCATCGAAGAATTGCTTCTGAAGTTGCGAGGATAGAGAAAAAATATCCCAATCCAATGTCGGAAAATGATATTTATGAGCTGCTCAGAAATTTTAAATATATTATCCCTCAGGGCAGTCCAATGGCAGGAATTGGGAATAATTTTCAGGTGGCTTCACTATCAAACTGCTTTGTAATTGGAAATAGCGGAAATTCTGATTCTTATGGCGGCATCATGAAAATTGACCAGGAACAGGTTCAGTTGATGAAACGTAGGGGTGGAGTCGGCCATGATTTATCGCACATCCGACCTTCGGGCAGCCCTGTAAAAAACAGTGCATTAACTTCAACAGGTATTGTTCCTTTTATGGAAAGATATTCAAACTCCACACGTGAAGTAGCTCAGGATGGCCGCAGAGGAGCATTGATGTTAAGTATTTCAATCAAACATCCGGATTCAGAAAAATTTATTGATGCAAAATTAGAAGAAGGAAAAGTAACCGGTGCCAATGTATCGGTAAAAATTGACGACGAATTTATGCAGGCCGTTGTTGATAACAAAATGTATCGTCAGCAATATCCCGTAGATTCAAAAAACCCAACTGTAGTTAAAGAAATTGATGCACGTCTTTTATGGAATAAAATTATTCAAAATGCATGGCAATCAGCAGAACCGGGTATTTTGTTCTGGGATACGATTCAAAAGGAATCCATACCTGATTGTTATGCCGATTTGGGTTTTAAAACCACATCTACCAACCCTTGCGGAGAAATACCACTTTGTCCTTATGATAGCTGTCGCTTATTGGCCATTAATCTATACAGTTATGTTGAAAATCCGTTTACAGCCGAAGCCAGTTTTAATTCTGAATTATTTGTAAAACATGCTCACATGGCCCAGCGAATGATGGATGATGTGATAGAACTGGAATTAGAAAAAATTGAAAAAATATTAGAAAAAATCAATGCAGATCCTGAAGAAGAAGAAATAAAAAGAATAGAAAGAAATCTTTGGCTGAATATCAAAATGAAAGCCCTTGAAGGCAGAAGAACAGGTTTTGGAATTACTGCCGAAGGTGATATGCTTGCGGCCCTGGGTTGTAAATACGGAAGCGATGTAGCAACTGATTTTTCTGTAGAAGTTCATAAAATGTTAGCACTCGAAGCCTACAGATCTTCAATTATTCTGGCTAAAGAAAGAGGTGCATTTCCATTGTACGATACAGAAAGAGAAAAAAACAATCCTTTCATTCTTCGTTTAAAAGAAGCTGCTCCCCTGGTTTATCAGGATATGGTAAAACATGGCAGAAGAAATATTGCATTGTTAACCATTGCACCCACAGGAAGTGTAAGTATCTGTACACAAACCACATCCGGTATTGAGCCTGTTTTTATGATTTCATACAAGAGAAGAAAAAAAGTAAATCCCAACGATAAAAATGTAAATGTTTCATTTGTAGATGAAACAGGTGATTCCTGGGAAGAATACAATATTTTTCATCCAAAATTTTTGAAATGGTTAAAGGTAAATAATTACAATGTAGATGAAGTAAAACTCTATAAAGAAGCAGAATTAGAAGCTGTAATTAAAAAATCACCCTATTATCAGGCGACATCCAATGATATTGATTGGGTAAGCAAGGTAAAAATGCAGGGAGCTGTTCAGAAATGGGTGGATCATTCCATTAGTGTCACGGTAAATGTTCCCAAAGAAACAACCAAGGATTTGGTAAGTAATATTTATCAAACAGCATGGGAAAGCGGCTGTAAAGGCATAACCATTTACAGGGATGGTTCCCGTGCAGGTGTATTGGTAGCACATTCCGATGCCAAAGAAGACGATTATGAATTCAGAGAAACCAAGGCACCCACCCGTCCTAAAAAACTGGAAGCCGAAGTAGTTCGTTTTCAGAATGATTACGAAAAATGGATAGCAGTGGTAGGTGTTTTAGACAATAAACCTTATGAAGTCTTTACCGGAAAAGCCGATGGATTTTATCTGCCTCCCTGGGTAAACAAAGGAATTGTTATCAGAAATAAAGAAGGTAACGAAAAAGCCCGTTACGATTTCCAGTTTGAAGACAAAGAAGGTTATAAAGTTACCATCGAAGGTCTCTCAAGGTCATTCGATAAGGAATACTGGAACTATGCAAAGTTAATATCAGGTATCTTACGCCATGGTATGCCGCTGACATCAGCAGTCGATTTAATTTCAAACCTTACCCTTGAAATTGAATCCATCAATACCTGGAAAAATGGTGTAGTAAGGGCCCTGAAAAAATACATTCCTGATGGTACAGCTGCTATAGAAGCATCTTGTCCTGAATGTGGGGCTAAAGGAGGCTTAATATACAAAGAAGGCTGCCTGGCCTGCAAACATTGCGGATATTCTAAATGCGGTTAAAAACAAAGGAGGCTGTCTCAAAAAGACAGCCTCCCTTATTTTTTGTTATAGAGTATTGAACACTAAATTGTAAAAGTTACGTATTATATGTAATATAAACAATAGGCTTTAGTTTTAAATAGTGTTGGTAATTACATCTCTCAAAAAGCTTAATATAATGTGAGTATTATTTATTTATCTTTCTTTTTTCCTGATGAAAAAAGAAACAAAAAAATCAGCGCTTACGGTAATTTTGCTAAAATCAAAACGAATTGAATCCTTGCGCGTTCCATGCCGTCACGAAATAAATAATGTATTTTTAAATAAACAGTTACCCTTCGTGACTTCAGGAACGCTTGCTAGTCCCATCACTATTCAATTCGTCTTGATTTTTTACGCAAAATTCCCGAATGCGCATCCTTTGCCTTACGGCAATCAGT
>CAIUKU010000351.1 GCA_903899825.1 uncultured Bacteroidales bacterium
ATAATAATGAAACAGCATTATTAATCGCTTATGGTCATTCTTATTTTGAAATAGTTAAATATATCAGCTGACTAATTTTTTTTTATATGTTTTCTTGTTAATTATTTTAAGTAAAATGTTAATATCGCTCATTTTTTTATATACTTTTGTCCTTACTGATAGCAATTGAATAATAATTATGAATTAATTATTGTATATCAAATTGTTATCAGGTTTTTTAATATATTTCTGAATTATTATTGAATGGAATAAAACGATATCTAATAAATTAAATCCTGAAAGAATGATGATAATAACTATTTTTAATTTACTTCAAATGATACTAATGGTTTATCTGGGAATTGGTATCTTTTATTTGCTTTTTCTTGCAATAGCAGGTCTTTTCAGAAGAAAACAAATTATAAAGGAAAGTGATAAAATGCACACTTTTGCTGTATTTATTCCTGCCTATAAAGAAGATAAAGTTATACTTGAAGTTGCTGAAGATGCCTGTCTTCAGAACTATCCAAAAGAATTGTTTGATGTAATTGTTATTGCAGATAAACTTAAACCAGAAACAATTATCAGGCTTAGAGCAATGTCACTTATTGTAATTGAAGTTGATTTTGAAAAAAGTACAAAATCAAAATCATTGAACAAAGCATTTGAACTTCTTCCTGAAAAATATGATTATGCGTTAATACTGGATGCAGACAACATCATGGAGAATAGCTTTATACATAAATTAAACAATGGATTGTCACAAGGCTTTTTTGGAGTTCAGGGACATCGTGTTGCAAAAAACATGAATACTTCTGTTGCAATCCTCGATGCTGTGAGTGAGGAAATTAACAATCATTTATTCAGAAGAGGAAATAGGGCGTTGGGATTAAGTTCATCATTAATTGGTTCGGGAATGGCATTCGAATATAAGCCATTTAAAGCCATAATGGCTGGTATTGAAGCAATCGGTGGGTTTGATAAAGAGCTTGAACTGTATATGACACAACGAGGCTTAAAAGTAGATTTTATTGAAGATGCTTATGTTTATGATGAAAAAGTACAATCCTTTGATAATTTTTCTAATCAAAGAAAACGCTGGCTTGCAGCTCAGTTTATTTATCTGAGAAAATCGTTTGGTTCAGCATTACAACAGCTTTTTACGAAAGGGAATTTCGATTATTTTAACCGTTCTTTTCAGCATATTTTCCTTCCCAGGGTATTATTACTGGGTTCTTTATCAATGATATTTTTATTTTCTTTCATATTCGACAGAAGTATTTTTACTGTATTATGGGGTGGATTATTCGCAGTAATCTGCCTGACATTATTAATTTCTGTTCCCGGTAAAATGTACAATGCCAAAACATTAAATGCTGTTTTATATTTACCAAAAGGTATTTGGCTAATGTTTAAAGCACTTATTTCAATGAAAGGGGCAAATAAAACATTTATTCATACCGAACATGGTACAATTGAAAAAAAGAAATAATTAAGCAGAAATCTTTCTTTTGAAAAATGCAGTGAATTTCTGTGGCCAGTCTTTATCCATACATGGTTTTTCTATTAAAGAGTAAAAAATGATGGAAGCAATCATTATAACCGGTGCAATAATTAAAAAATGCGCAGTTAGGTTTGCTAAGTAATTACTACCTAAATACACCGGTTTGATGATTCTTGAAAGAAATTCTACGATAGGAAGGTGTATCAAATAGATAGAGTAACACATACCTCCGCTGATCATTATCCATGTGTTGGTAAAAAAAGCATTTAATAATTTTCCTTTAAAAACACTGAAAAGCACAGTAAAAAGAGAGAGTGCAAAAACAAGATTTTTCCAGTATTCTGTAGTCCATGTATACATTAGTAATATTAATGCTAAAATACCGATTATATCCCATACATAAGCTTTTTTAATGCCATTCTTCCATTCGTTCAAAAAAACATCAGCAAGTAAGAAGCCTGCTAAAAAATGAGGTAATTGTCCTAAAATAGTCATTTTCATTAGCCCCATATTCCAATCAAATACATTTTGGAGTGTAACAAAAATAAATATATAGGAAATCAGCAAACCTCTTCTTAACCAGAGATCCTTAATAGAAAACACTAAATATGCTAGTATAGGTGCCAGTATATAAAACTGAATTTCTATCTCAAGCGACCATGCTACGGGGTTGATAATACTATAGTCGTGATATATTAGATTGTGCTGGTAAAGAATACTTGCCAAATAATGAGGTGTCATCTGACTAAATGTATAGTCTCCTTTAATGATTAAAGCAATGGCAAGTAAAGTCATTACAACAATATATGGTGGTTCCAGTCTTGTAACTCTTCGCCAGAAGTATTTCTTTAGATTTACAGAAGGCTGCTCTGATAAATAATGTTTCGCAAAAGGAAATGATAGAACAAATCCACTGATCGCAAAAAAAACAAAAACGCCTACAGTTCCCCTGCTAATCCAGTAAGCAGAAATATCAGTATTGATAAATTTATGATAATCGCCCTGAAATCCACTGTGAGATGCATAACTATAGCGGAATAATCTTTCGCTGATATGTTGAATGATTACAGGCAAAATAGCTAGAAAACGCAAGCCGTCTATTTCACGAATAATTTTTCCACTGGTTGTAACACGTATTAATTTTGATGAAAGATATGCTCCGAATTTTCTTTTCATTTTATAATTTTAACGTTGGGTTTGATAATAATTGAGTCGTAAAATTTTGTATTGGCTAATCCCAAAAAAACTAAAGGAAATTAAGTTGTTTACTATCACTTTTCATAATGTCCCACCAAATACATATTACCAATAAATTCCACACCTGGGTAGCTTTAGTCTGCCTGTTCCAGAACCAGTATGGTTCTTTATTAGAAGCATTGCTATAATCCTGCAATATTTGGTTTACAATATCGATATTGGTATATTCAGCAGTGAATTTAGATTCAAGTATATAGCTGAAAATTTTCTTGCGTTGATCTGTATCATTAAAAAACACAGGTAAAGGAGCAAATCCGCCTTGTTTTTTTCTGTCTGTTATTTCAGAAGGAAGATGTGGTTTTAAATAGTATTTATGAAGATATTTTGCGGCTCCTTTGCCTTTTGAAATTTCATCCAGGTTACCTTTTGTTTTAATAGATCGAGGCAGGGTTTTTAAGAAATTATAAATATCAGTTGACATATATGGAAATGAGAGTTGATTGTCAAATTGTGCTGCCATTTTGGAACCTTTAAACAAAATAACCTCGTTAACTATTTGAGACAAATCTATATAAAACTGTTTTACCAGACAAAGCTGATCAAATTCAGAAGAGGATTGAATAGGGGAGGCCGGAGCAGTATAAGGAACAAAGTTTTTTAATAAAACTTTTTGCTGAGGATTATTGAATCCAAAACGGTCGTTTTCAAGTATATGAGATATTTTATGTCCTTGAAAGCGTAGTTTGAATAATAAATTGTCCTTGTCAAAAGCATTTGATTGTAAAACTGATGTTGCAAATTTAAGTGCTGGCATTAATCCCATTTTAGAGATTTTAAAGAACATTGCCAACTCACGCATTGCAACTCCAAAATGCTGATCATTGCCATCTCCGCCTAGAATAACATCTGGTCTGTTATTGGCTACTAATTTGTTTACCAAATAATTTATCATTAAACCACTTTCCTGAAACGGGTCACCCATTTCAGCAACAATTTCAGGTAGGTATTTTATTTCACTTCCATCAATTTCATAAGCATTGTGTTTGGTTGAATATACATCAGCCAGTTTTTGTGCCAATGGTAATTCTGACCAGGGATTGTTTTTAAATCCTATAGAAAAAGAAGATACTTCTCCGCTGTATACCTGACGAAGTGCATGAATATTACCTCCTGAATCATATCCTCCACTTAAAAAGAGTCCAATACTGTTTTTCTTATATATACGGCTTTTTATTGCTTCCTGATGCAGGTGTTCGAATTCAATAGCAGCATCTGCTATTTGAATTGATGGATTAATATTTGATTTAAATTCTTCAAAAGTATACATAGGCGTTATGCTTATTACACCATTTTTCCAAACCAGCATATTGCCGGCGGTTAGTTTGGAAACTCCTTTTAATGCAGTTTGGGGTGAAGGTATGTAACCGTATGCCAGAAATGTAGCCAGCGATTTTTGATTCAAATCCAAAGAAAAGTTTTTTATTTTCTTGAAATCGAAAATATTTGAACAAATATATTCATTGGAATAATACACCTGTAATGAGGCTCCATGGCGATCACGAATGACATTGCATTGATCTTTTGAAAAAATGATAGCTGTAAATTCTCCATCCAGCTTTCTAATTAACTTATAATCCTTATTAAATAATTCAAGAAAAAAATGAGCATCAGAAGTGAAATTTATGATATTTTCTTCATTTGCTACTTTTTCAATATTATAAATGTGTCCGAATAATATTATCTGTTCCTCATTTGTGTTAAATACAGAGCAAACACCGTTTACCAAAAGGCTGTTACTTATTTGATTATAGAAGCCTTGTTCTGTTGAAAATTTATTTTGTAAATCTTCTTTTTTAAAACAGCCTATAAAACTACTCATATCTATTTGATTTTAATTAATTTATTCTTTCATTTTAATAATTTTTGCCGGAATTCCTCCAACTATTGCGTTAGCCGGAACATCTTTGGTTACGATAGCTCCAACAGCAACAACTGCTCCTTTGCCAATATGTACTCCTTTCAGAATAGTACAGCGGGCACCCAGCCATACATCATCTTCAATTATAATTTCCATTGACAGACCTTCTTTGTTGTGATCAGAAGTATCGTGAAAGTCACTGTCCATAATCATGGTTTGCGGGCCAATCTTGATATTATTTCCGAGTACTACTTTACATGAGGCTGAAATAAAAGCTCCATTTATATAATTATGATTTCCAATTTCAAGATAGCCTCCGGAGTGAGCAGATAAACGTGTATTGCTGATTTTTGACCAGATACTGTTATAGTTACCAATAATAAGTGTCCCTTTATTTGTAATCTGTGGTCTCCCTTTGGTAAATATCATTTTACCAACTTTATTACACTTTCGTAAATAAATACGGGTCATTACAAGATTTATAGCTAAACCCAGCAATCTGAATGAAAACTGAATAAGCAATCCTATTGTTTTACGACTTAATTGTCGCTCTTTCATCATTTTATTTAGTTCTCTAATTAAAAGATCTTTCATAACTATTTTTTAATTATTGATTTTACAAAAGATGAATGAAATGCTAAATGATGATAGCAATCTGTTAAATACAGCAACTCATTATCTCCTTTTACTAATTTGGGAAAACCATTTATACTTTTTAAATGTAAAAAATTCCATGTAATAGCAGAAATGTAATATTTAATAAGATGAGTTTCTTTATTTTTAAAAAATCGGAAAATACCAACTGGTACTGAAATTATAAGGAAAAACGTCATTGCAAATAAAAAATTTATGAAATTGGCGTTGCGTCTTAAAAAAACTATTCTGTTTCTGGTCATATAATAAGTTTTTATCGGACTGTTTTTTCCGATTGAAACAGATTCTTTATGAAAAACTTTAGATGTCCCGACATAATAAGCTTTTAATCCTTTTTTTTGCATAGCAGTACACCAGTCATGTTCTTCATAATAAAGGAAATATACATCAGGCATACATCCAACTTTAGTCAATACATCACGGGAAAGCATTAATGCTGCACCATGTGCATAATCTGTTTCACTAATATAATCATACTGTCCGTGATCAATTTCACCCCAACCAATGTTTCGTCCTCTGCCGGTAAGTAAATTAATTTTTCTGGCTCCTGCATATTGAATTGTTTTCATTTCAGGACTGTGATAAAATAATAGTCTTGGAGAAACCATTCCGATTTCAGTGTTAGCTTGAAGTGTTTCAACCAAAGGCTCTAAGAAGCCGGGATCCAGTTCTGTATCATTATTTAATAGCAATAAATATTCTCCGCTTGAATACCTGAAACCTTCATTATTGCCACCTGCAAATCCAAGGTTGTTTGGTAATACAATTAATTTAATGTCAGGGAATGTTTTTGAAATAATATAAGGGTCATCGTTTTGTGAATCATTGTCAATTACTATTATTTCAATGTTTTTGTAAGAACATTTTTTTAGAGAATAAATCATTGCAATGGTATCTGCCGAATGATTATAGTTCACAGTAATGATTGAAACTAAAGGTTGTAACTTATGATTATCTTTCATTTTCTTTTTCTTTTTTATCCTGAACAAGTGCATATATAAAGCCAAAAGCCGTAAATACAATAGCTCCGATTATTAAATGAATAATGACACCTTCCATTCAGACTGAATTAAAATTTAAAAAATTGACATAAATGTTTATAATACAATTGATTATTATGCAAAACGAATAAATTATAATCTTACTATTAGCAAAGTTAATATTATTTTTTAATTAAACTGAAGGATTTAAAATTTTGCTTTTATTTTTTTGTTTTTCAAGATGATCGGCAATAAAGACAAAAACGATAGAAGGATATGTGAGAAAAGCTGTCGGTAATCCACTAATCACTTCATTTCCATAGCTTGCTGCAATTATCCCAACATAACCGCTAAGCAGTGCTATCATTTTTATTCTTAAATCCTCATCTTTAATTTTATACATTACAATAAAACTTCCTTTACCAAGTATAAAAAAGATGATAAAAAAATGCAGATAAAGTCCGACAACACCTGTTTCTGCCCAGACATGCACAAACCAGCTATCTGTGGGTACATTCGCTAAAAATGAATTAGGCGCAAAACGAAGTGCTTTTGCTCCGGCATTTCCAACTCCACCACCAAAAGGCCTGGATGCAAGATATTTGGATAGTTTTTTTTGGTTATCAAGTCTGACATTCAATGAGTTGTCTTCAGTGTCGAATGCACTTCTCATTCGCCGGATCTGATCATTACCCTGCCCGATGGTAGTAAATTTAAAAAAGATTACAATGCTAATTAAAAGTATAGATCCAATGACAATAAATTTTACTTTTTTCTGAAGAATAATATAAAGGAAAAATCCTGCCAAAGGAACAGCCATTGCACCTCTTGTACCTGCAATTGACATTCCCCAAAACCCTAACAGAGCAACCATTAAATAAAAATATTTTAAAAAACTCTTTTTTGTGTTTAATGCGATGATTAAAAAAACAACACCTGTATGTGCCTGAGATGCCCCGAACTGACCAGCATCAGAATAAAAAGAAAAAATTCTTAACTTTCCAAAAACAAAATGTGTGACAAAACCTTCAGTTGTAAGCCAATGCTGTTCCCAATGGTCAAGTCCAAAAAATTTCTGACCAAGCCCTTTTAATATACCTAATAATGAAAGAATTGCCCAAATCATTAGAAATTTTTCCAGGTGTTTAGGTGTATTATATACCATTAACACCAGAAATACACACAATAACATATAAAGACCCATCCCCCGCATGAAAAAAAACCAAGCGGCTCTGCTGTTAACTTCAGGATTTAGCAATTCCAACACAAGAAACAGAAACCATATTGCTGATAAATACATTACATTATTATTCAGCATAGAATAATCAGGCTTGTTTATACTATAACTTTTAAATAATAAAGAAATGATACTTAAAACCAGAAAACCATCTATTAACAGTCCAAATGGAGCTTCAACATAACGTGTAGCCCCCAGCACAAAAAAGTTTAATATTATCGTAGTTGTTAATCCAACGGATGGGTCTCTGAATAAAATAATAAAATAATAAATTACAATTGGAATAATTAGAAATAAGGCAATAGCTATTATTTGAAATCTGGCAATTATGAGTCCGACAAATGCCATTGCAATACCTGTAAAAAATGCATAAGGCATTTTTAACAATAGATTTGCACCTGAATATTTGTCAAATTTGCTCATGTTTTCTAAATGAATCTTTTTATTCTGTTTCCAATCGTTTGAAAACCAATTGTAAAAATCATCCCAATTTTAAAAGGAAGGTTTTTGTTAAGCTGAAATAAGCCTATAAAAACGCCAACTATTGTCATTGCGATGGTAACAAGTGCAACCCCTAAAATACTCTTAAAATAAAAGACAGATATAGCATCACCGATAATATTGACCAATGCCATAGCCAATACTTTATAAAAGTTCAGATTTGGTTTGTTTACACTATCTAATGCTACTCCTGTGAAACGGTCAATAGGTAAGAACAATCCATAGACACAAAACACATAAAAAATAGGGAGTGATGAAAGATATGCTTTGCCCCCTAAAACGAGTATTACCTGATTTGCCATAAAAAAACAAAGCAGTAAAAAAGGAATAAATAAAAGGGTAATAACCCCAGAATAGGAATAAAATAAGCGTCTTAGTTCGTTTGTATTACCTTCCCTATGTGCTTTGGACATCCTGGGGAAATATGTTGCAACAAAACTACGCAAAGGGACTTCCAGAATTTCAGTCATTTTCAAAGGAACACTGTATAAAGCTACAGCTGTAGTTCCTAATACAGGACTAAGTCCTAAGATAAATGTATCTGCACTTTTAAGTAAACTGGTTCCTACCAGGGTTCCTAGTGAAAATTTGCCATATTGTAATATTTTTTTTATCACATTCAGGTCATAATATTTTGCTAATTTAAGATGATCCCATCCCAAAACAATTGTCATTAGTGAAGTAAATAAATTAACAGAAAGATAGACTATTACGATTTTATCGACTCCCCATTTTAAATAAAATAAATCAAAAAATAAAAAAATGACAAATACACCAGTATTTACGAGTCGGATAAGTAAAATTTTGAAAAATTTCATATCGGCTTGCAACACAGATAAAGCATTATTAAATGGTAGATTCAGAAATGCTAATAAAGGATACCATTTAAAAAAATAAACAAAGCCTGAATTGTCAATTGCAGTTTTAAAAAAAAAACGAATAATAATTATTAAAGCTGCAATAGCGATGGTAAGTAAAATCCCAATGGTCCAGTTGCTCCCAATTAATGTTGTTCGTTCTTCTTTTGGAGCACCGCTAAGATATTTGATTAATGCAACGCGGGTTATTCCAAACCGAAACATTTCCACAAAAGTTGATGCTGTAATAAAAAGAACCCATTTCCCAAATGTATCTGTAGTTGTGATTCTTGTTAGCAGCATAAAGCTTAAAAACCCAAAAATTGCAGCTGAAAAATTTCCAGCAAGTGAAAGTAAATTATTACTCTTAAAAATTTTAGTAATACTCATAGCTAAAACTTTTTAGAACCGAAAAAATCAAAAGTGATAATTTTTTTAATTAATTTCCTGAACTTACTTCTAGATCGGGGTAATTCTCCCAGAATATTTTCAAGTTGGTAAATATCAACTCCATTTAATATTAGTTCTGGTTTTTTGTTAGTGGTTTCAATAAATTTTGAAATGGTTTTTTTATCGGCTTTATTCCATTCTCTGTTTGAACGACAAACTAAAAATACAATATCAAATTTGGAAATGATTTCAGAAGGATAATCATTCATTATTAAAGAAGGAAATTCAACTATAACATGGTTGTCAATGCTTGTGCTTAAAATTAAATTTAATTCATTTAGTATCTCAGGCTTATATTGCTTTGTTATTTCACTCATTGGTTTTGAACTTTCAGGAGCGAAATGAGTGCATTTTATATTCCTTTGATGCATACGATCTGAAAATAAGGTTGCAAGTTTGTGTTTGCCTTCTTCTTCTCGAGTACTTACAAATGCTATTTTAAGATTTGATTCTTCTGTTAATCGCTTTGAGAAGGAATTTCTTATTGTAATATCAATCAAACGATTAATGATAGTTTCTTTTTGAGGATTCTTTTCCAATTGTTTAAAATTAGGAAATAGACCGGCTACCTTTAATCCTATAATTATTTCAGCATGTTCGGCTGATTTAACTGTCGTATCGAAAATTTCGAGTAAAATTATAACTGTTAAAACCAATATTAAACCTACAATATAACCTATAATTGCCAATAGTTTCCGGCTTGTAGTTTTTCCGGCATTTGGGAAATTTGGTTCATCTATTACTTTAATATTGCTTGATAATTCAATGTTTTGTTGTCTCAGTTTGCTGAGGTTCAGGCTACGGAGTCGCTCCAGGTATTCTTGTTCACAAACTCCGATTTGTCTTTCAATACGTTTAAGTGTGGCACCCAAAGGAGCAAAGGTTTTGTATTTCTGGAAAAATTCAGATTTCCTTTGTTCAAATGCTTTTAGTTTAGCAAGACTTTCTTCATAATTCATTAGTTTTGATAACCATTCAGATAGCATTCTGTCAATAGGCAGCCCTTCTGTAGAATTTTGAGAATTATATAAGGTAGCAACATCCTTAGCAAGCTTGTTTTTTAATGACTCTGACTTACTTTTCAGATCTTTAATTTTTGCATCATTTTTCTGAGCCTGTTCTTTATCAGTTTCTAATAATACAATCTGATTAATAATATCAGTGAGCTGATTGCGCATTTTAAGAATATCATCGCTGGTTTGAAAAATAATTTCTTTCACTCCAAGCTTTTCTTCGAGCTTTTTCTTGGATGCTTCAGAAGCCATCATTTCTTTTCTTTCGGTATGATATTCTTTGTCGAGTTGTTCTTTCTGTTCTGCAATAAATTTTGTTTGTTCGTAATAGTTGATGATATTGTTATCACTGTTAAATGCCAATAGTAAATCTTCTGCAGCTTTTAAGCGTTCGGCGGATAGTTTAACTTGCTCATCAAACCATTTTACAACGGCCATCGTTTGATCCTGAAATATATCACGATAATTTGTGATTAATACTTTTGATAATATTTCCAGTGTAAGTCTGCAGATACCGGGATCATCAGATTCATAACTTATTTCTATTAAATCGCTTGTTGTCACTCTTTTTACAACAATATTATTTATTGCGTCAATACTATAATAGGGGTTATGGCTGTTAAGTAAATTGTAAACATAATTTGAATCGCTGCTGTTATAGAGCTTCCTCAGATTCTCCAGTGTTTTGTCATAATTTTTAACAACAATTGCTTTATTGACATCTGCTGAGATTTTGTTTTTTAAATCAGAGAAATTTTTAGAAGATATGAACAATTCATTTGAATTATCCATCGATAAATGTGTTGCTAAAAGTTCTAATGCTGTTTCCTGACTTGTCTCTCTTGACTTGATAATATTAATCAGATTATCAAAAGCATTATTTGTTTTATAATTATTATAGGTTGATTGTCCTTCACTTTCAATTGAATAACCAGAAGCAATTCCTGTATAAATTGATGCTTTTGATTGAAAAGTAGTTTTTTGATTTCTTGACATAAAAAAAGCCAAGGCTGCAGTGATAAATGGGAAGATGATTAAAACTTTATAATATCGAATTATGAGTCTGATAATGGTAAGAAAATTCATATTAGTTTTATTTAATTAGCTTAAATCCAATGATTTCTTCAAGTATTAACAATGCAGCTAAAAATTCACGTTTTTCTTTTTCATATTCAAATTGGTTAGCAGCATGTTGCTGGCTAAGCCTGACTAATTCTGAAATGGCAATTTTCCCATTTTTAAAATCAAGTTCAGCCATCTGAAGTTGAAGTGATGTGCTTTGCATATTCGTATTTCTTATTTTCAATGATTGTTCTCTGAACAACAATTCGAAATATTGTGAAATAACCGATTTTTTTAATTCTGTAATTGCTGCTTCCCGCTGAAATCCAGCTTGTTCTTTTTCTTTTACTGCAATACCAACTGCATTTTTTTTATTAAAAAATTCATAAATTGGTAATTTTAATGAAATTCCCGTTCCCCATCGTGTTGCATCACTGGTTGTTATCTGAGTGGAGGTAGGACCGACAAATACATTGTTTATTGAACCATATCGATAATCTCCTTCCAGATTTATACTTCTCATCCAATTAATTTTAGCACTTTTTATTTTAAATTGCTGAGCATCAATACCAGCTTCCCAGAATTTAATTAAAGGTGATCTTTCTATTGCAGAATCATAAAGGGCTTCTAATGATGGTAAAATTAATGAAATACTATGTATAGAGGGATTGTAATCATTGATATTTTTCAAAGTAATTGAATCTGACTGTGCAGATAATCTAAATACTACAAAAAGCAATACGATACTTATATTATTTTTAAAGAAATTCATAAAAAACATATTGATGATGTATTAAACTTTTTCTTTTTGGAATAAAGCAGGAAACGTTCTGAGAATAAGTTTAATGTCTCCAAAAAAAGAATTATTTTCAGCATACAAATTATCCAGTTTGAAACGTTCATCTTCTGACATTATCCCACCTTTTCCTCTTAGTTCAACTTGCCATAAACCTGTAAGACCAGCTGATGCTCTGAATCTTCTTGACCATTGAGATGCTGTAATCGCATTTGCTTCGTTTAATGGTAGAGGACGATTTCCAACAATTGACATATCACCTTTAAGCACATTCAAAAGCTGCGGAAGTTCATCTATACTGGTATTTCTGATAAAATTTCCAACTTTTGTGATACGCGGATCATTAGGAATCTTTAAAAAAGCTTTTTTTGCTTTTTTGCGTTTTATAGCCATACGCTCACATATACGGTCTTTGTCATAATATACCGCAGGACTGCACAATTGACCTTCAGCTAGCTTTGCGCATTCTGAACAAAAAAGTTCAACTTCATCATCTTTATATTGATTCAGATGTTCAACTTCTTTTAATCGTTTATCTGCATCAGGGTACATTGATCGAAACTTATAAAAATTAAATATTTTAAAATTAGATCCGACTCTTTTAGATGCGTAAAAAACGGGACCTTTAGATTCCAGTTTTAAGGCAATAGCTGTAATCAGAAAAATTGGAGATGCAAATAATAAAGCTACTGATGCTACTGAAATATCAAAAACTCTTTTTAAAAATTTAGTTTTGTACATAACTGTAAATTCATCTTTAGTTGGTTTGTTTTCCAAAACTAATTTCAGCTTTTGCTTTTCTTCTGTTATATACAAAGCTTTACTGTGTAGCGTCTGACAATCAATGGGTTTTGGTAAATACGCATCAATGCCCATTTTAAAAGCTTCATTTAGTAACGTATCTCTGTAATTAGAAGTAATTAGAATGTAAGGCATTGAAAAATTAGTACAACGTTTTTTTAAAAGTTGAAACAATCCAAAGCCATCAATTCCTGGGATATTAGTTTCACACACTATTAAATCAACATGAATTATTTCAATTGTCTGGGTTTGATCAAAAGCTTTATATTCAAATCGGGTTAACCAATTTATGGATTGTAATCCATTTGGGAAATGTACTAATTTAAATAATTCACTTGCTTCAAATGAATTAATTATTTCCTGATCATCTCCAATATAAAGTAATAATAAGTTTTCCATATTCAAGCGATTAAATGCCAATTCTTTGAATTAATTTATCTCTGGCATCAAGCCTTCTTTTAACACGCGCAATAATTTCTTTTGGATTAAAAGGTTTGGCTACATAATCATCAGCTCCCATTTCAAAACACTTAATTTTATCTTTGCTTTCGTCATTTCCTGATAATATAATAACAGGAATATTATCAAAAAAGCCACTGTTTCTTATTTTTTTCAAAAATGAAAAACCATCAACCTGTGGCATCATCAGATCGCAGATAATCAGGTCGGGAATATTGCCATTCTCAAGATATGATAAACCTTCTATCCCATCAGAAAAAGACATTACATTGAATTCATCTTTAAGTGTATTTTCCAATACAAACCTAATACTTTTTTCATCATCTATAATAAGAATATTTCTTTTTGCCATAAATTGTAAGTTTGAAAATAAATAAAATGAGTTTAATTAACTATATTAAAGGTAAAATCATAGAACTTTATAAAAAGCAATGTGTAAAGATACAAATTATTTAAGGCTTTCAACAAAATGTAAGAAAAAATAATTAACATTAA
>CAIUKU010000352.1 GCA_903899825.1 uncultured Bacteroidales bacterium
TAAATAAAGTATTCGTTTCAGCTGAAATGAAAACATCAGAAATAATAATTAACAATCCTTACTTAATTTTGATGTTCGAACACTTTGAAATAAATCAGGAAGTACACGATAAGACCATTGCACAATTATGCAACGAAAATAATATCAGTCCTTCCCTCTTTTTATGCATTGCCAATTTATTTAATGGATATAAACCAAATACAATTAACGAATATATCTCCAAAGATATTCAATCTATTATAAAATATTTAGGAAATAGCCACAACTATTATGTTAAGGAAATATATCCCCGGATACTGGATTATATCAAAGAAATATATAAGCTGAATACACATCCGGAAATATTGATGCTGGAGAAATTCTTCATGAATTATTTCATAGAAGTTACTGAGCATCTCGAATATGAAAACAAAGTAGTTTTTCCTTATGTACTCAGCTTAGATGCCCAACTTACTCATAAAAACAATAATTATACCGTACAAAGCTATTCTGTAACTGAATATCGTGAACATCACAATGATATAGAAGAGAAACTTACCGATTTAAAAAACCTGCTGATTAAATATCTTCCCATCGAAAACGATCAGGAATTAAGGAGAAAATTACTTTTCTGTCTGTTTGAACTTGAATATGATCTGAATATTCATTCACTGATAGAAGATACAATTTTAATTCCTCTGGTAGAAAAAATGGAAAAAATAGGAGCATAAAATGAAAAAAATCATCCATATTATCATTCTCGAAACTTCATATATCATTTATGAGGGATTGATTAAGATTTTAAATAATTCCAGTTTTACTTTCAACATTCATTTTGCAAATAATTTTAATGAAATGTATCAGTTAAATTTAAGATACAATGCAGAATTTATCATCCTTAATCCACTTTTAATTCAAAACATTACCAAAGATTTTCAGACTTTTCAAAAAGAATCCGGCAATACCCGCTGGATAGGAATTATTTATACTCATACCGACCAGCAATTGCTATCCTTATTTGATGGTATTATATATATTAATGAAACTCCGAATGAGATAAATGCATTGATACAGAAAATACTTAACACTGAAAACCCATTGCACAATCAAAACTCACAAAATGAAATGCTCAGTGAAAGAGAAGTTGAAGTGCTGAAATTATTGGTTAACGGGAATGCAAATAAGGAAATAGCTGAAAAATTGAACATCAGTATCAATACAGTAATTACACACCGTAAAAACATTTCACAGAAAACAGGAATCAAATCAGTTTCGGGATTAACTATTTATGCAGTTGTAAACAGTTATATTTCAGTAGATAATATGCAATAGCATTGTTATCATCATTATTAGTAATGAGGTTTCTTTTAATAATTCATCACTATTAAGGATTGTACACCCACTTTTTACAAAGTATTTTTGCAATATTAATTTTATAATACTGCAAAATGAAATATTTCATAAAAATCACTTTAGTATTTTTTATAATATTAAGTTCGCAAAATACCATTGCTCAAACCGATACATTACAAAAAAAATCAGCTTTAAGTTTTGAAGCAACCTATATTGGTGACGCAGTAAATAATTTTTCGGGAGGTATAAAAAAAGGCAATGCTTACCTCGGGATGGCAAACATCAGAATATCACTGAATACAAAAGATGCAGGCTTGTGGAAAGGTGGAGAATTGTTTATCAATGGAGCAAATACACATGGAGGTAGCCCTTCGGCAAATTTATCAGGTGATTTTCAAATAGCTTCTAATCTTGAAGCCGGAAATCTTACCTATCTTCACGAATTTTATTATAGACAAAATACAGCTAATATTACAATTATTGCCGGTTTACAGGATTTATGTGCTGAATTTCTGTCAAGTGAAAATGCAGGCTTGTTTCTGAACAGTTCTTTTGGAATACATTCAAGTATTTCAAGTAATATGCCGGTTCCTATATTCCCGCTTACTTCTTTGGGTATACAGATTCATTATTATTTTTCAGAGAAAATAACAGCTAAAATTGCATTATTTGATGGTTTGCCGGATGATTTCGAAATAAATCCACATAATATTTCCTGGCGATTGAGTGGTGATGACGGCTATATGTTCTTTTCTGAAATAAACTTAAACAATCTGATAAAAAATTCAACAGCATCCTATAAAATCGGTTATTATTATCATAACAGTCATAAAATTGCCATTTCAAGTGAAAACAGAAGTGTATCAATGCCAGAAAATTATGGAGTATATTTGGTTATGGATCATCTGGTTTTTAAAAAAGAAAATGGACAGCAATTATCTGTATTTTCTCAGATTAGTCTATGTCCGGATTCAAAAAACAACAACTGGTATTATGCGGGATTGGGTTGCAATTGTAAAGGATTAATAAAAAAACGGACAAATGATATATTTGGATTTGCTATTGCGCATGCAGGTTTTAAAAACAAGAACTACAGCCATGAAACCACGATAGAGACAGAATATAAAGCTCAAATAAACGATAATTTATTTATTCAGCCGGGTTGCCAATACATTATCAATCCCTCACGTACTGATGACAAACTAAATAATGCTTTTCTAGCTACACTTCGGGTTGGAATTAATATCTGATTATTTAAGATTAAACAATGAAAAAAACACAATTAAGGATTATAGCTTTTTTAAAACTATAGATAGTTTGTTTCAATAAAATATTAATATAAAAACTAATAAAAATGAATAAAAAAATAATAGTATTTGCAACAATTGTATTAAATTCAATAATTACAATGGCTCAAAACACTGATACTTTAAACAATCAATATCAGAATAGTGCCGAAATGATGCTTAATTACAATGGTAAACTTGGTATTGGCGGATATGGCGAAGTTCACTACAATCAACCAATGACAAAAAATATAAAAGAATCAGGAACAATGGATGTACACCGTTTGGTAATGTTTTTAGGATATAATTTTACTAAAAAAACACAATTTGTTTCCGAAATTGAGTTTGAGTATGCAAAAGAGCTGTGGGTTGAACAAGTTTTTTTACAACATAAAATTAATAAATTTATCAATTTCAGAGCAGGTTTAATGCTTGTTCCTATGGGAATTATCAATGAATTTCATGAACCAACTTCATTTAATGGAGTTGAACGGCCTGTTATTGACAATCGGCTTTCATTAAGCACATGGAGAGAAATTGGTTTGGGATTCTCCGGTAATATTTTCCCAGCTTCATTAAAATATCAGCTATACGTTATGAATGGACTCAGTAGTTATGATACCAAGGGTATTTTCAATGGAAGCTCAGGATTAAGAGAAGGAAGGCAGAAAGGTTCAAAGGCTTATATCAATTCACCCAGTTATACAGGAAAAATTGAATATTATGGTATTAAAAACCTGAATATTGGTTTATCAGCATATTTCGGAGCATCTCAATCTAAACTGTATTCAAAATTACACAACGACAGTACAAATCTGAAAATCAATGCAGATTCATCAGTTGTAGATATTCGTATGTTAGGACTTGATACCAGGTATCATATTAATGGTTTTGAATTCAGAGGACAATTTTATTATACATTCTTGACGAATACTGAACAATACAACAAATTTAGCAGAATTTCCGGAAAAAATAATGATTTAGGAAATGTTATGCTAGGTTATTATTTAGAAGTAGGTTACAATGTGTTCAAAACATTTAATTCTATTAAAGAAGAATTAGTTCCCTTTGTACGCTATGAATATTACAATACCCATCAGTCTGTTGACAATAATACTACAAAAAATCCTTCTTATAAAAATACTATTATTACTACAGGATTAAGTTATAGATTAAACAAAAATGCAGTTATAAAAGCTGATGTGCAATTTGTAAAACCAGATTCAGTAAATGAATTTACGAAGATTTTTAATGTAGGGATAGGGTTTATGTTCTAAATTACATTGTTTTAAAATTAATATTGACTCAATAAAGTAAAACAAAAAAACAGTTCCTTAAAACTAAATTAGTTTATGAAAATATTATCGCTAATAATAATATTCATGAGTTTTTTCATTGTAAATAATACTGATAAAGAGATAAATTACAATCCCCGTTCATTAAAAAATGAGATTTTAAAAATTTTATCAAATACTGAATTCATTAAGCAAGAGCTAATCATAGAGAAAACTATTACAGATAAATTCTATATTAATGGAAAGTTTTATAAAATTATCAGCAACGATATTGTTTCCGGATATTTATATATTGGCAGGGTAAATAGCTGCAGAGCAAACGGTTGTTCAGTTAATAGAGGTAATAATAATGCAGATGATTTCGAATTTTTTGACTATTATATAATTTTTGATATATCGAAAAAAGTAAAAACTGTAAAAGTATTTAATTACGAAGCAACACATGGTCAGGAAATTACATCAAATGGATGGCTTAAACAATTTATTGGTTATGATGAGGAAAGTGAATTGGTAGTCGGGAAAAATATTGATGCAATTTCAGGTGCTACAATTTCGGTTCATGGAATTGTAAATGATATACAGGAAAAAACTTCGATTTTAAAAAATTATTTATAATATACTATCAGAAATGAAAAGTAATATCGAAAATGAGATATTTTTATCCGATTTAAAAACAGGAGAAGAAGGAATTATCACCAAAGTTGTCGGACATGGTGCATTTAGGAAACGAATTACTGAAATGGGATTTGTAAAAGGTAAGAAAGTGAAAGTAATAAAAAATGCGCCCTTACAAGATCCTGTTGAATATGAGATTATGGGTTACAACGTTTCGTTGAGACGTTCCGAAGCAAATTTAATAGAAATAGTTACAATAGACAATGTAAGTATTTCAGCACTGAAGTTTGAAGATACTATAGATGAAGAAACACTAAAAACCACAGCCGGCGAAAAAGGGAGAAAGATAAATGTAGTATTGGTTGGGAATCCGAACAGTGAAAAAACTACATTGTATAATTTTGCTTCGGGTTCGCATGAAAGAGTTGGCAATTACGGAGGTGTAACTGTAGATGCAAGGGAAGCAGGTTTCAAAAAATCAGGATATTTTTTCAAAGTAGTAGATTTACCCAGTACGTATTCAATAACAGAATATACTCCGGAAGAATTGTTTGTCAGAACTTATATAGCTGATAAACATCCGGATATTGTCATTAATGTGATTGATGCCTCAAACCTTGAAAGAAATTTATACCTGACAACACAGTTGATTGATATGAATATCAAAGTGGTTATTGCATTAAATATGAGTGATGAACTGGAGAAAAAAGGGGATATATTAGATTATCGGGCTTTAGGAAAAATGATGGGGATTCCTATCATTCCAACCATAGCTTCTAAAGGCAAAGGTATTCAAGAACTTTTTAACAAAATAATTGAAGTTTATGAAGATAAAGACACTACTGTAAGACATATCCATATTAATTACGGCCAAAATATTGAAGATGCCATTGCTAAAATACAGCCACTCATTAAGCAAAACAAAGATATTGCAGATAAATATTCATCCCGCTATATTGCTATAAAACTGCTTGAAGATGACAAAACCACACTAAATAAAATATCTGAATGTTTTAATATTGAGAAAATTAAAACTCAAACGAAATTTGAAATCCTAAAATTAGAAAAAGAATATCAGGAAAAATCAAGTACTGTAATTACAGATGCCAAATATGGATTTATTGCAGGAGCATTGAAAGAAACTTTAACGCATAGTACTGAAAACAAACAAAATAAAAAAAGAGATATTGATGATATTCTAACCAACAGGTATTTAGGATTTCCTGTATTTATCTTTTTTATGTGGCTGATGTTTCAGACAACTTTTACAGTAGGAAGTTATCCGATGGATTTTATTGACACAGGAGTCAGTTTCATGGGTGAATTCATTAAAAATTCAATGAGCGAAGGTCCGTTAAGTGATTTATTGGTGGATGGTATCATTGGTGGTGTAGGTGGTGTTATTGTTTTTCTTCCCAACATATTGATACTTTTTTTCTTTATATCATTTATGGAAGATACCGGATATATGGCAAGAGCCTCTTTTATCATGGACAGACTGATGCATAAAATTGGTTTACATGGTAAATCGTTTATTCCCATACTGATGGGATTTGGGTGTAATGTTCCTGCGGTAATGGCAACCAGAACACTTGAAAACAAGAAAGACAGAATCTTAACGATGATGATAATACCTTTTATGTCGTGCAGTGCCCGTTTGCCGGTATATGTTCTGATGATTTCTGCATTTTTTCCGCATAATCAGGGATTGGTTTTGGTATCAATTTATATGATCGGAGTTATCATTGCTGTTTTGGTTGCTTTAGCAATGAAGAAATTATTGTTTGCAAAACAGGATGTCCCCTTTGTAATGGAATTACCACCCTATCGTATTCCAACTTTAAAAAACACATCAATTCACATGTGGCACAAAGGAGTTCAATATTTAAAAAAAATGGGAACTGTTATATTGATTGCTTCCATATTCATCTGGGCCCTGGGATATTTTCCACGAAATGTTGAATATTCTAAAAATTATGACAAACAAATAGAAGAAATCAATTCAAATAATAATTTAAATAAAGATTTAAAAAAGACGCAGACAGCAAAACTTCAACTAGCCAAAGAAGCTGAAAAGCAGGAAAAATCATATATCGGACAAGTCGGACATTTTATAGAACCTGTTATCAGACCGCTGGGATTTGACTGGAAAATTGGTGTAAGTATTGTAACCGGTTTAGCTGCTAAAGAAATAGTTGTCAGCACTATGGGAGTTCTGTATCAGGCAAATACCGAGGGTGAATCCATAGGATTGCAAACCAGGCTTCAGGAACAAATTCACCAGCAAGGCTCATTGAAAGGGCAAAAAGTTTTTTCTCCTTTAGTAGCTTATGGGTTTATGTTGTTTGTGCTGATTTATTTCCCTTGTGTTGCAGTTATCGCTGCCATTAAAAAAGAATCAGATATCAAATGGGCTGTGTTTACGATGATTTACACAACAGCTATAGCATGGCTGGTTTCGTTTCTTACTTTTCAGATTGGAAGTTTATTTTTATAATATAATTTTATTGATATGAATCAGGAATATATTGTTTATATAATATTAGCTATTTCTACTGCTTATTTGTTTATTCAGTGTCTAAGAAAATTTATCAGAAAGAAATCAAGTCCCTGCGATCATTGTTCGGGCTGTGCATTAAAGCATTATTAAATTTAAAAAATATGGACAATAATTTAGCTTTTATAGGACCCGGAAATAACATGAAGTTGTATAAAATTGCGTTTGGTCTTGCCATTTTTACAATTCTATATAATATTGCGGAAGGTTTAATTTCAACATTGCTGGGATATGAAGATGAAAGTCTTGTCTTGTTCGGTTTTGGTGTTGACAGTTTTATTGAGGTTATTTCAGGACTGGGAATTGCAAATATGATACTCCGGATCAAGCAAAATCCGGAATGTAAGGTTAGTAATTTTGAAAGGACTGCATTAAGAATTACCGGTTTTTCTTTTTATGCTTTAGTTGCAGGACTTTTGCTAACTGGATTTTATAATTTATGGACAGGGCATAAACCAGAAACAACATTCTGGGGAGTTATCATTGCATTGGTTTCAATTGTTGTCATGCTGTTACTTATTTATGCTAAAATTAAAGTGGGTAAGAAATTAAATTCAGATGCAATGCTTGCAGATGCTGCTTGTACTAAGGTATGTATTTATATGTCAATAACTTTATTATTATCAAGCCTGATTTACGAATTGACAGGTTTCATTTATATCGATATTATTGGTGCTTTCTTCTTAGCATGGTTTTCTTTCAAAGAAGGACGTGAATGTTTTGAAAAAGCAAAAAGCAATAAACATTGTTCTTGTTAAAATTTTGTGGAACGACTACTAAAGTTTTTAAGTAGTCGTTCCACAACTGTTTTATTAATACCTACGTTCGTGGGTAGTCATAAAACACTTATTATTTTTGCCAATCCCAATTTAGCTAAAGCAGGCAAAGCAAAAATACTACCTTGTTTTCCTTTGAAGACTTCAGATAATTTATCCAAAATACCAAAAAGCACATTAGCCGGGGCTTATGTTAAAAAAAATAGCTGATAATAAAATATTTGTATATTTGTAGGTGAAAATATGACATATTTCTAAGCTATCCTTTATAATGAAATGCTTTTAGGAGGTTGTTATACATATTTACATGTTAGGGGCTATTATAAAAATTGCACATGACTGCACGACATTTAATATTAATATTATTATTCCCAACACTATTATATGGGCAGCGAGATGATTGTTATGCAAGACAATTAATCTCAAATAAAGTTTCATGTTATCTGACACCTTTTAAAAAAATTGAAGATACAATTATCGCAATTCTACCTGAAAATTTTGGTTATATTCAATTTGATTCAACAGTAAATGGACAATGGAAAATATACTTATCTGATTCAACAACGATTTATGAAGTTGTAACCATATATAAAGGAAAAGAGAATGGCAAATGTCTTAGATTTTATAATAATGGAAAAATTAGAGATCAGCTAGAATTAAAAGATGGGGTATTAAACGGTGACTGTGTTTCCTTTAACGAAATCGATAAAATAGTTTGTAAAGGATATTGGAAAAATAATTTATTATTCAAAGGTAAAACTATGACCTATTGGAAAAATGGAAATATTGCATGTCTTGAAATTTTTAAAAAAGGGCATTTAAAAAAATCTAAATACTGGGATAAAAAAGGAAATAAAGTTGACTGGGAAAAATTTAAAAAAGATTTTTATGAATGTAATTAATATAATAACAGCCACTAATAAATAGGACTTCATGTGGCACGAAGTGCCGAGCATGAAGTCCCCGTTGTACTAAATTCTTGGTACAAGGCTTTCAGATTCCTTCTATGGGTTTATCAATGGAAAAGATGGAGGCTTACCAA
>CAIUKU010000353.1 GCA_903899825.1 uncultured Bacteroidales bacterium
ATAGATTACAGCTTCATAAGGACCAATAAACATTTCTTTTCCGGATATTTTTTTATTATTTACAACTTGCGTTGAAAATATAACCTGATAATTTTCTTTATCATTGATTTTGATACTTTTCTTTTCAGAGGTAAAATTTACAACGATGGTAAGCGTTTCATCTTTATAAGTTCTAGCATAGGCAAATACACCATCTTTACCTTTTTTTAAAGGGAAATAATCGCCTTTGTATAAAGAAGGGTGTTCCTTTCTAAGTTGAAGAAGTGTATGATATATTTTTAAAAGTGTATTTTCCTCTTTTTCCTGATTAGAGACATTCACTTTTTTATAATCTTTATGAACGGGTAGCCAGGGCATAACTTCAGAGAAGCCTGCAAAAGCATCTGCATTCCATTGCATAGGGGTTCTGGCACCGTCCCTGCCATTATAAACAGGCCAAAAACGCTTACCTAATGGATCTTGTATGCGATGATAAGGTATTGTGGAGTTTTTCATCCCAATTTCTTCTCCATAATAAATAAATGGTGTTCCCTTTAAGGTAAGCAATAATACAGCTTCTATCCTGGCTTTTTCAATTTGATGAAGCCGAAAAGGGTTTCTGTTAATACTCCTTTTTAAATCATGATTCGATAATACATTGCAGGGCCATCCATATTTTGGAATACTAGCATTCCATTTTTTTATGCATTTGTAGATATTATTTGCATTCCATTTTTGAAACATCAATGAAAAATCAAAAGCTAGATGAATTCCCTGTTCACCATCAGCTAGATAACTTGCTGATAATTCTGCATTTCCGGGTGGCATCACATATATTTCTCCAACCAGCACACTTTCTTTATATTTATCTGTTAATTTTCTGAGCTTTTTTACTATTTCATGTGATTTTGGACGGTTTCTGGAATATTTATGATGCTGTAAAAATGGTAGTTTAAAATTCAATGGATTATTTCTGTACTTTTTGTCCTTAACGATCATGTTAATAACATCTAACCTGAAACCATCTACACCCATTTCTAACCAATATTTTATTTCTTCAAAAAAAGCTTTTGCCATTTCTTTGTTCCGCCAGTTTAAATCGGGTTGTTCCTTAAAAAAAGAATGTAAATAATAGGCATTAGTATTATAATCAAACTGCCAGGCAGTATTTCCAAATGATGATTTCCAGTTATTAGGTGTTTTCCCTTTTATTCCTGACTTCCAAATATACCAATCGCGCTTTGGGTTGTCCAATGAAGATTTTGATTCGATAAACCATGGATGCTGATCAGATGTATGATTCATTATCATATCCATAATTACTTTTATATTTTTTGAATGGGCAATTTCTAAAAGTTTTTTAAAATCGTCCAAACTTCCATATTCTGGGTTAATTGCTCTATAGTCTGCAACATCATATCCAAAATCAACATTTGGGGATTGATAGATGGGTGAAAGCCAGATAGCATCCACTCCCAGATCATGTATATAATCTAATTTACTTATGATTCCATTGATATCTCCAATACCATCATAGTTTGAATCACAAAAACTTCTGGGATAAATCTGATAGATGACACCATGTTTCCACCATATCCAATCATCTGTTTTCTTTTGAATCATTGTTATTGAAGCTCAACATCATTTAAAAACTTATCGAGTATCATTGATTTATTGTATTTCTTTGAACGTTCGATGGCAGATTTTTTGAATGATTTCTGAATTGAAATATCATTAAAGTAGTAAATTATATTTTTTGACATATCATCTGTGTTGGAAACAAGAAATCCATTTATGTTATCTTCGATGATATCTTTTGGTCCTTTGATATTGTATGCTATTACAGGCAATCCACAACTCAGCGCTTCCAATACTACACAACTGAAAGTATCAAATTTTGAGGGAAGTATCAATAAATCAGCAGAAGAATAAATACTAGGTAATTTATCGTGATCCATCCATCCGAGAAAAATAGCTTCAGGTAAAGCTTTTTTAAGTTCTTTCTCTGCAGGACCATTACCGACAATGACAATTTTTAAATCATGAATTTCCGATTTGGTTTTGTGATAAATTTCGGCTAATTCCATCACTCCTTTTTCTTTACTTAACCTACCGGCAAAAAGTAATACAGGCTCCTGATGATCTATATTAAAGAGTTTCTTTTTTGAAGATTTTTTTGGTATAAATGTATCATCTACCCAATGTGCTGTTATAAATACCCTTGAACTTTCAAATCCCATTTTTGGACTTGTCAGCCATTTTTGCTGATCTGTATTTAAAACGAATAAATTGTCAAAAGCATTATAATACATTCTGAGTAATCTTGTAAAACGGTTCAAATTATTCCGGTCGATATTTAATACTTTTTTGGCAAATGTAATCCAATCTGTATGTAAATAAAAACTTGCTTTTACTGAATAGGCATTTTTAAGATAAATTGCAGCCAACCCCATTAAACCTTCTGTAGAACAAATTATTCTGTCATACTCATTATCATGGAATAACTTATGAATTTCCAGATAATTCGGTACTCTTATAGGTTGTTCTTTATACATAGGCAATGTAAACTCTGCCAAAGGCTTTATAACAATTAAATGATCTTCAGATTTTAATTGATTACTGCAAACTAAGATATCAATGGGCAAATCCCTTTGTTTAATTTCCTTAAGCATTGATTGTAAAACCATAGAAACACCATTATTGTCATCATAGGTATCAGTTAACCATAACATTCTTTTTGGGTGTTCTAACTTTCCAATTTTATCAGAAAATGTTTGAAGCAAAGGACGAACATTATACAACACTTTGGAACTGGTATAATTTGCAGCTAATATTAATGCTGAAGCTAAAAATGGAAATGAAAGTCCATCCATAAAATCAGATAAATTAGGATTGCTCATCCTGTTGTTTTTATCTTTATTAAAATATTTACTTTCTTTGTCAATATAAGCTCTGAATTCGCTGGGTAATTCGAATTTATCAATCAGCATATTCACATCGAAGTCTTTAAAATTGCCTTGTAGATGGTATTTATCGACTTTTTTTACCAATCTTTTAAATAGTATACTGTTTAATTTATCGCTGATTGAGAAAACTGATTTCTTATAAATTTCTGCTATATTTTCAGGATCATTTTTAGTTGTATCAGCAATGCTTAAAGCTTCTTTAAAAATAGGTTTATAGACTTTAGGGACTAATATCTTTTTAGTAATTGAAGGTGCTTTTCCCTGAAAACAATTATGAAATAACTCAATAAAATTCATGGTTACTTTATGTCTTCTTAATTCAGCAAAGCCATTTGACACCAATAATGCAATCAGTTTTTCCTGTGAAGTTCCTTTGTGTAAAAGGATTCTCAGTAAGCCGGGATCATTTCTGTTCAATGCAATTTGAAACACATAATCAAGAAAAGCAACCGTAAGCTTTTCACTGTTATGATGAGACCCATAAGGAGCCATATTTCCTTCTCTGATTGCTTGTAATGCAAGTTCAGAGGGTTTATTCAATCTTAATTTCTCGTTTAACTGTGGAACATACAATAAGGTACCTGTTTGTCCTGAGAAAAATCCCATGTGACTGTCAGAACCACCCGACATCGATTTTTTATAAGGATCTTGACAAAATCGGTTTGCTGCAATTCCCGCTTCTTTTGATAATTCATCTATCTTTTCAGCCGTTAAACTTTCCAGCCAAACCTTTACAAGCATATTTTGCCAGGTATCTCTTTGACCATTCAGTACTTCAAAACGCTCAAAAACCAGGGCCATTTTATTGAAAAATGCTAAATTAGGGATACCTGATGAATTGTAATGGTACAAAGGATGCGCCCAGATAGTAGGAATTTTATTTTCTAACGCATAATCCTGAAAAGCATATAAGTTATTTCTAAGTTTATTAAGCATTTTTTCCTGTAACGGATTAAACCCGTACGTTAAAACATGGATTCCAATATTAAAATCGGGCACAGTACAGCTGAATTCAGCTGCGGTAAGGATATCATGACCTTTGTCCTGCATTTCATAACATGACCTTGCATTGTTATGATTGGTTATAGTAAAAGCATTACAGTGGTTCTGTTTTAATGTTTTAAGTAAAGCTTCCGATTTTAACCAGGTTTCAGGTAAATTAAGTATTCTACCCAGCAATTCATCAGGTACATCACTGTTGTAATCATGACAATGCAAATCAATTCTCAATGTGTCATCTATAGGATATTTTAAAAATTCTTTTGATAGATAATTATCTAATTCGTTTATTAATTCTTTTTGAAAAGATGGTTTTTCGATTTGTAATGGTTTCATAAGCATGTGTTTTGCTGATTCATTGCAAAATAATAATTAATAATGCAAATAACAATGATTTGTATATTAAATTAATGTGAATTTTTTTAACCCTTTTATATATCAATCACTAAAAAATTAATTATTCTCAAAATATTGAGATTCTTATCAAGCATCATTTATTAAAGTGCATATATCATAATATTATAAAGTTTTAATAATACAATCTTAACATAGTTGACTGTTATTTGTACTTATTTTGCAACAATTCAATAACTAGCTTATTAACACGATGAAAAAGATAATTTTAATTGTTCTTATTGCAATGAGTTGCAACTGTATATATTCTCAGCCTATACCTCCACCAGGAGGTGGTGTGCCAGGTTCGGGTCATGGTTTAGGTGGTAATCAGGGAGGTAACGGAGCACCTATAGATGGGGGGGTGAGTATATTATTAGGTTTAGGAGCTATATATGGAGTCAGGAAAATTTATAAATTTAACAAACAAAATGTAGAACTCAAATAGCATAAGCTTATTAAAGCGATAAATGGTATATGAATGGTCTGAAAATCATGAGAAACAACTTTGTCATATTGAAATAGCCATGAGCATTATTGATATTACCATTTTATCGCTTCTTTAGCATATTAAGATTAATTTATTAAAATTGCATGTTAATGGAGAAACTTCCTGATTTTTCTTAATTATACCTTAACAAACCCTTTGTTATGTTGCCAAAGAAAAAGAACACTCAATAAAGGGAGTTTTTTAATGAAATTATTTTAAAGTTTCTTTATTTCTTTTTTATATCATCATTTCGAAGTAAATATGTTAATTTTTATTGATTAATAGCAAAATGCTTAAAATATATTCTTATAAGTTATTGTTCATTAAATATTTTTATCTTTATAATAACCTTTTTTACTAATTTACAATCACCTGAAGCAATGCCGGTAGCGTAAACTTCTTTTGGAAAAAAGATAATAAAATCTCCATTTTTTATAGTTACAAATTGTCCTTTACCTTTATAAAATTTTGTATCTTTTTCTGGAATATATTTACTTGTTTCTTCAAGTTCAGAGATTTTTGATATTCCAATATTTTCTTCACCACTAAAAATATAATGAATGTCTGCATATTGCTCATGGACTTGCCATTGAATTTCTAAGATTGAAATTGGCGAATATTCATTTACTATTGCAAACATTCTATCACCTTCAATTTCATAAATACCATTTTCAAATATCGAGAAATCATTCTTTTTCAAAAATCGCAATGCTTTTATGAAGCCCGAGTTTAAATATGAATAATTTTGGACATTTGATAAATTTGATAAAATCATAAATTTAATAATTTTTAAGCATAAGAAATATTATCTTTAGA
>CAIUKU010000354.1 GCA_903899825.1 uncultured Bacteroidales bacterium
GGCAAGTATATTGTTCTATGCATGGGGTGGACCTAAATACATATTTATTATTTTTTTCAGTATAGTTCTTGACTTCATTTTTGCAAAATTTATTTATAAAGCAAAAGGGAGAAAGCGAAAGTTTCTCTTGTTTACTGCTATTTCAATTAATCTTGGTTTTTTAATATATTTTAAATATGCTAATTTTTTTCTTGATAATCTAAATTCAAGTTTTGTTTTCTTTGGTTGCAATACACTCAACTTTATGCGAGTAGCGCTTCCAATAGGTATTTCCTTTTTTACTTTTCACGAAATAAGCTATATCGTTGATGTTTACAGAGATGATAAGCCCCCTATGAAAAATATTGTAGATTACTCCTTGTATATTTTGTTTTTTCCTCAATTAATTGCCGGACCAATTATCCGGTTTAATGAAATTGCGGATCAGATTAACAACAGGAAAGCACAGGAAACGATAGACAATAAGCTAGTAGGTTTTTATCGTTTTATTATTGGATTGTCTAAAAAGGTACTGATAGCCAATGTGCTGGGTGCAGAAGCAGATAGGATATTCGGAATGAATATTACAGATATCAATTCAATTACTGCCTGGATTGGGATTACTGCTTATGCTTTTCAGATATATTTTGATTTTTCAGGTTATTCTGATATGGCCATAGGTATAGCCAGAATGCTGGGATTTGTTTTTCCTGAAAATTTCAACAATCCTTACAATTCTCAAAGCATCACTGAATTCTGGAGGAGATGGCACATAACATTGAGTCGTTGGATGAGGGATTATTTATATATTCCATTAGGTGGAAATAAAGTAAATTCAAAGGCTAAGCTATATCTAAATCTATGGGTTGTGTTTTTATTATCAGGTTTATGGCACGGTGCATCCTGGAACTTTATTGCCTGGGGAACATATCATGGTATTTTTTTAATAGCTGATCGTGTTTTTTTGATAAAATTTTTAAAAAAAACAGGTAAAATACCTGCAATTATTATTACTTTTATAATTACTCTTGTTGGATGGACATTTTTCAGAATAACAGATATGTCAATGGCATTTGCATTTATTGGTAAAATGTTTGCCTTCAATTTTGGTGAAGATATTCTGTATTTTGATTCAAAATTCAGATTTATTATTACGCTTGCTTTTTTCTTTTCCTTTATTAGAATATTCAAAATAGGAGAGTGGCTTGAAACTGTTTTCTTTTCAAGCAAATACTCTTTAAAAACTCATTATTTAATGACAATAATGAGTATTTCCCTATTTGTTTTATGTGTTGGGTATATCACTTCTTCCGGCTTTAATCCATTTATTTATTTTAGATTTTAAAGCAATGCAAATATTTCAAAAACGTATGCTGTTTGTAGTATTGATTGGAATGATGTTGTTACCATTTTTCCAAACAAAACTTAATTGCTTTACATTAAGACCACTAGATGGTGCATTTGAGTTGGCTGATAAGCCTGAATTAAAATGGTTTACTTGGAAATCATGGTTAAATGAAAAATTCCAACATGATATTAATAAAAGTATAGAAGATAATATAGGTTTCAGAAATTTATTTATAAGATTGAATAATCAGCTTGATTATACTTTTTTTCGTCGTACATCAACGCATAAAGCCATTATTGGTAAATCTGACTGCTTGTATGAAGAAGGTTATATTTTGGATTATATCGGGCGGAGTTTTGTTGGTAAAGACTCAATAAAAAATATACTAAAACGTACAAAATGGGTACAGGAATATCTGAAAAAAGAAAAGAATATTGATTTAATCCTGGTTTTTGAACCGGGAAAAGCAAGCTATCATCCCGAATATATTCCTGACAACTACCATAGTGATAAAAAAACAATTTCGAATTACTTATATTATGCTCAGGAATGTAAGGCTTTGAAAATTAATTTTCTTGATTTAAATGCATGGTTTATATCAATGAAAGATACTTCCAGCTATCCATTGTATCCTAAATATGGTGTTCACTGGAGTACTTATGGTATGTGCATGGCTGCTGATACTTTAATCCGGTTTATTGAAAAAACCAGAGGAATTGATATGCCAGATATTTACTGGAAGGGAATTAAAGCAACTGATAAATTGAAAGATGTTGATTTTGACCTTGAAACTACATTAAACCTTTTATTCTCACTTCCACATGAAAAGATGGCTTACCCAGAATTATCGTTTGAAAGAGATGCTCAAAAAGTTAAACCCAATGTCTTAACGATTGCTGATAGCTATTATTGGAGCATATACAATAGTAAGATTCCTCTAAATGTATTCAGTAAACATGAATTCTGGTATTATAATAAAACAATATATCCTGATATCTGGGGTGAAAATGCTAAATTTGTGGATCATACAAAAGACAGAGAAATGATCGAAAAACAAGATATTATTTTAGTGATGGTTACCGAATTAAATATGAATAGATCACTATTTGGTTTTATTGATAATGCTTATAGGATTTATCATAGCAAACCTTGATATCTCTGATTTTTTTAATTTTAATTACTATAATAAAGTGTAAAAATGGACACTAAATTCAATCCTATATCTCTGGAATCATTATTGTATGATAGCAGTCGTAGAGTGATAGAAATAGCTGTAAAAGTTATTGAAGAGCATCCTGAGCAACTTAAAGCAATGTTTGAACTATGTTGTAAACCCTATCCGATTTCTATGCGGGCAGCGCGTGTCATGCAATTATATTTCGAAAAACACCAGGAAATTATTCCTTCTTTTTTGAATATTATAAGCAATGAATTACTTATAACAAAAGTGGATGGTGTAAAAAGAAGTTTTTTGAAAATTCTGAGTTTTCTTAATGGTATTACAACAATTGAAAATGCAACCTTGATATTGGATAAATGTCTGGAATGCTTACGTACAGATAAGGAATCTATTGCTGTAAGAGCATATAGTATAGATTTGTTGATCAAATTTGCAATTGAAGAACCCGAATTGAGAAACGAAATTCTTTTGGCTTTTGAGATTATCCCAATGGACGATTATCCAAGTTTAAAATATAGATGCAGAAATGGAATAAAAATAATAAGGAATGATTTGAAATAAATATCTGACAAGCTTTTATATTTTATTACTTCATCGTTTGCTAATTTTCTTAGCCACATTCATTAAACCAATATCATTTATAAGTATCCAAATGAATTCGTAACTTTGCATCATAAATAAACAAAATATGTTCAATAAGCTCAAGTTTTTTATTATTCTCATTCTTTTATTTGATATTAAAATTTCCTATTCTCAAACGACCAAACCACAAATTTATAAATACCAAATTAAAGGAACTGTTATTGATAGTTCTGGTTCAAAACCTATTGAATTTGCGTCTTTCAGCATTATAAATCCTAAAACTCAAAAGATGGTAGACGGAGGCATAACCAATGCAAAAGGTATTTTTTCAATTGATGATATCAGTAAAGGTAAATATTTGATTATGATTTCTTATGTTGGTTATGCAACCTATAAAAATATCATAACACTTGAAGGAAATAACCTGATTAAGAACCTTGGGATTATCAATCTTACCAGACAAAACATTGAATTAAGTGCTACTGAAATTCAAGGTCAAGCCATTCCATTTCAAGTAAAAGACGATACGGTTGAATTTTCAGCATCTTCATTTCAAACTGATTCTAATGCAGTAGTTGAAGATTTATTAAAGAAACTGCCAGGTGTTGAAGTGGATAAAGATGGGAAAATAACTGCTTATGGTAAAGAAGTTACCAAAGTTTTTGTAGATGGAAAACCATTTTTTGGTAATGATACCAAAACAGCAACCAGAAATCTACCGGTTGATATGATTGATAAAATTCAGATTATGGATAAAAAATCAGATCAAAGCATATTTACTCAAATTGATGATGGTGATGTTGAAAAAGTATTAAATCTGGTTGTTAAACCCGGACGAAAAAACGGTGTGTTTGGAAAAATAACAGCAGGATACGGTACAGAAGACAAGTATGATGGAAGTGGCATGATTAACTGGTTTGAAGGAGCAAGGCAAGTTTCATTAATTGGTACAGCTAACAATATTAATAATATAAGATTCAGTGATTTTGTTTCAATGGATCAAAATAACAAATTAAGCGGATCTATTAATTTTCTGATGAAAGGAGGTGCAAGTGGGGGTTCCCGTTTTTTTGGAGGAAGAGGAGGTTCAAATATTCCTAATTTAAATGCAAACGGTATCAATTCATCCTGGTCAGCAGGTGCAAATTTGAGAGATAGCATTGGTCAGAAAATTAGTTTTTCAGGAAGTTATATGTTTACAGCTTCTGATAATACAAAAGAACAACTAAGCAGCCGACAGACTTTCCTGAAAGATTCTTCCTTTATTTATAACGATACATCTCATACCAATAATAGCAATTACAACCATTCTATTAACATGGAATTTGATTATAAGATTGATTCTATGAACTCTATTCTTTTTTCACCACGTATCAGAATCACCAACTCAAACAGTAGCGATATAAGCACATTTAATTCTTTCGGAACCTCAGAATTGAATCCTTTTAATAAAGGAAACAGCAATACATCAAGAAATAACCAATCTATCAGCTTATCGGGAGAAATGCTAATTCGACATCGTTTCTCTAAAAAAAGGAGAACTATTTCACTTTCAATCAAACCGACTTATAAATCATCCACTAGTGATGGGTATGACATATCAAACAGCTATTATCTTATTTTTAATAACTGGAAAAATGATAGTATTAATCAGAAAAAAAATACTACTTCTTCTGAAAAAGGCTTAGAAGCAAGACTGTCTTACACAGAACCTTTAAAAGATAATA
>CAIUKU010000355.1 GCA_903899825.1 uncultured Bacteroidales bacterium
AGAAAACTAAATTAGGTATAAAACTGAACTAAAAAGGAGAATTACAATATCTTTTCATGTATTTATATATTATTAAATTACTGAAATTGTTATATTTAGATTATTCAAATTTATTATTTTTACTCAAGCTTCGCCCATAGCTTGTCCCGAAACTTCGGGAGAATGCCCATGATATTTTCATTTCGGTTGGTCTCGATGTTTCGGGATGGACATTTCATTCGTTTTTTGATTGCTTTTCGTTATAATTCCTATATTTATGCTACTTTTGCAAAAAATTATCAATACATTTGAAAAACAGCCTTAATCATCCGGTTTTTAATATAATAGCAGAAGTTGCCCAGGAAATGCAGCTAAAATGTTATACCATTGGAGGATATGTCCGAGATATAATTATGCAACGCCCTTCTGTTGATATTGATATTGTAGTCATCGGAAGTGGCATTGAAGTTGCTCAAAGAGTTGCTCAAAAAATCAGTAAAGATATTACGGTGAATGTTTTCAAAAATTTCGGAACTGCAATGTTCCATTATTATTACGAAGATAAAAACTGGCAGATTGAATTTGTTGGTGCCCGTAAGGAATCCTACCGGACTGATTCTCGAAAACCGATAGTTGAAGACGGTTCACTGGAAGATGACCAGAAACGTCGTGATTTTACCATTAATGCACTGGCATTCAGCTTGAATAAAGAGGATTATGGAATGCTGCTTGATCCGTTTGAAGGCATAAAAGACATTGGTGATCAACGCATACGCACCCCTCTTGACCCTGATATAACTTTTTCCGACGATCCTTTACGCATGATGCGTGCCATCCGTTTTGCCTCTCAGTTAGATTTTAAAATAGTTGATGAAACTTTAGCAGCCATCAGTCGTAATGCACATCGTATTGAGATAGTTTCAGGAGAAAGAGTAGCCGAAGAATTGAATAAACTGATATTATCTTCAAAACCATCTATCGGTTTTAAGCTTTTAATGGAAACAGGTTTATTACAACTCATTTTCCCTGAAATGCTGGAACTAAAGGGAGCTGAATACATTGAAGGCAAAGGGCATAAGGACAATTTCTTCCATACCCTTGAAGTATTGGACAATTTATCAAAAAATACTGATAATCTCTGGTTGCGATGGGCTGCCATTTTACACGATATTGCCAAACCACAGACTAAAAAATATGTAAAAGGCATCGGCTGGACCTTCCATTCACATGAGTTTATTGGTTCAAAAATGGTTTCCCGCATCTTTCGCAAGTTAAAATTGCCAATGAACGAAAAAATGAAATATGTGGAGAAGCTCGTTTTGCTGCATTTGCGTCCCATTGTTCTGGCCGAAGACATTGTTTCTGATTCCGCAGTAAGAAGATTGTTGTTTGAGGCAGGAGATGATGTGGAAGATTTGATGTTGCTTTGCGAAGCAGATATTACATCTAAAAATACATCCAAGGTTCAAAAATACCTCAGGAATTTCGAAATTGTTCGCGAGAAACTCAAAGAAATTGAAGAAAAAGACCGTGTCCGAAAGTTTCAACCACCTGTAAGCGGTGAAGATATTATGCAGGTTTTTGGATTAAATCCCTGTAAAGAAGTTGGTATCATTAAAAATATCATCAAAGATGCAATATTGGATGGAATCATTCACAATGAACATGATGAAGCATGGGCATTGATGCTGAGAGAAGGTGAAAAACTCGGGTTGAAAATAAAGATATAAATTTATTTTATAAATCATTATTATTTCAAAAATCCATTTTAAAAAAAGTTTCATCTAAGTATAAGAAAAAACGCTATCAAGATACATTAACAAATTTCACTTTTATTAGTACATTTGAAAACACTTTTGAATGCAGAGTTAACAACAAACTCATAAAAAATGAAAAAAATCACAATTATTTTAACGATTTTAATTGCCACAAGCATTACAACCAATGCCCAATGGCAACAAACAAGTGGTCCTTATGGTGGAACTGTTCAATGTTTAGCTGTGAGCGGAAGCAATATTTTTGCCGGCACTTATGAAGGAGGAGTTTTTCTTTCAACAAATAATGGTACAAGCTGGAAATCAGTAAACAATGGTTTATCAAATCTTTATATCAATTGCATCACCGTAAGTGGAACGAATGTTTTTGCCGGAACCAATGGCGGCGGAGTATTTTTATCAACAAATAACGGTACCACATGGACTGCAGTGAATACAGGTTTAACAGGCAATAACATTATTTGCTTATCAGGATATGGATCAACTATTTTTGCAGGAACATATGGAAATGGATTATTCAAATCAAGCAACAATGGTACGAGCTGGATAGCTGTAACTACAGGCTTATCAGGATATGGCAATGTTAATTCATTAGCTATAAGTGGTACTAATATTTTTGCCGGAACTACTAGTGGAGTATTTTTATCAACTAATAATGGTGGAAGTTGGACTACAGCGAGTATAGGGCTTCCGGCAAATGCTGGCATCTCTTCATTTGCCATAAGTGGGGCAAATATTTTTGCGGGGACTAGCTATGGAGTGTTTTTATCCACCAATAATGGCGGGAGTTGGTCTGCTGTGAATACTGGCTTGGCAAGTATGAGCATTACTTCTTTAGCTGTAAGTGGAACGAATATTTATTCAGCATCTTATAATAGTGGAGTGTATCTGTCAACCAATAATGGAGGAAGCTGGTCAGCGATAAACACCGGACTTCCAACAAATATTAAAGTAAATTCTATAGTTACTTATGGAACAACAATTTTTGCCGGATTTGAGGAAAAAGGTGTTTTTTTATCTGCTAATAATGGTGCAAGCTGGACTTCTTCAAATGATGGTATTGCTAATACTTACGTTAATGCTATAGCCTTAAGCAACACAAATATCATAGCTGCTACCTGGAATGGAATTTTTTTAACAAACGACAATGGAGATAGCTGGATGTCGATAAATACTGGTATAAACACAAACTCTATCTATTCATTTGCTATAAGTGGAACGAGTATTTTAGCAGCAACAAATAACGGAGTGTTTATAACGAATAATAATGGTATAAGCTGGACAATGGCAAATACCGGTATTCCTGCAAATGTAAATGTTTCATTATTTGCTGTAAATGGAAGTTATATTTATGCGGCAACAAATAATGGAGTTTATTTATCAACAAATAATGGTGGAAACTGGACATTAATTAGTAATGGTATAACAGCTGCTAATATCACAACCATAACTTTTAGCGGATCCAATGTTTATGCCGGAACTTATGAAGGAGGTATATTCTTATCAACTAATAACGGAGCATCCTGGTTGGCAATAAATAATGGATTAACAAATACCGATATTCGCTCAATGGCAATAAGTGGAAACAATATTTATGCAGGAACTTGGGGCGGTGGTATTTTTGTGTCAATCAATAATGGAAGTAGCTGGAGTACTATAAATACTGGCTTAACAAGTCTCAAAATACGTTCTTTAGCAATAAATGGAAATAATCTTTTTGCTGGAGTTGATATGAATGTATTTTACTCAAATAACAATGGAGGAAACTGGACTGCTGTAAATACAGGTTTAACGAATCCTAAAATTAATTCCCTATTGATAAGCGGAACTAATATTTTTGCAGCAACCAGATACGGTGGCGTCTGGAAACGTCCTTTATCGGAAATGACAGGAATAGAAGATGATTCGGCTTTGCTCAACAAGCTAAACATTTATCCTAATCCAGCTAAAAATAATATTACCATACATATCAATAATAAGGATCACAATGAAGATGCAACTATAAATATTTATAGTATTACAGGAACAAATGTAAAAACAGAAATATTAAATAAAAACCAAGAAGAAATTAATATCAGCAATCTATGTAACGGGATATATGTACTGGAAATTAAATCAAAAAATATACTGGAAAAACAAAAACTAATCATTCAAAAATAAGATATCACAAGATTACAGACAGGAAATTGAATATATAGCAGGAGATCATTTCAAACTATACCCTGACTAAAGGAAAAACAAATGAATACCAATAAAAATAAAACCCTCATTGTAATTCTCGGACCCACAGCAGTCGGAAAAACTGCTATGGCAATTAATATAGCCCGGCAATTTAATACTGAAATTATTTCAGCAGATTCCCGTCAGTTTTACCGTGAACTCAATATTGGGGTTGCTAGCCCATCTCCTGATGAATTATCAGCAGCCAAGCATCATTTTATTGGCAACCTTAGCATTCATGATGATTACAACGTTTCAAAATATGAAACAGAAGCTTTGCAATGTCTTGAAGAAATATTTAAGACAAAAGACACAGCTGTTCTGGTTGGAGGTTCTGGCTTATACATTGATGCTGTTTGCAAAGGTATTGACGAACTTCCTGATCCGGAAGTATCTCTTCGCGAAGAAATTAAACATTTATTTCAGCAGGAAGGAGTTGAAGCCCTTAGGTCTCAACTCAGAATACTTGACCCGGTTTATTACAATGAAGTGGATCTTGCCAATCCCAAGCGACTGATGCGTGCCATAGAAGTATGCCTTACTACCGGCAAAACCTATTCTTCCTTACGCATCAATCATCAATTACAAAGACCTTTTCATATCATAAAAATTGGTCTGACAAGAGAAAGAGAAGAATTGTACAACAACATCAATCGTCGCGTTGATTTAATGATTGAAAATGGATTGCTGGATGAAGTAAAAGGATTGCAGGATTTCAAAGGTCTGAATGCACTTAATACAGTTGGTTACAAAGAATTATTTGCTTATTTGGAAGATGAATGCAGCCTTACAACAGCCCTTGAAAAAATCAAAGTGAATAGTCGCAGGTATGCCAAACGACAGCTTACCTGGTTCAGGCGATATGAAGAAATTTTTTGGTTTGATGCCCAAAACACTACTGCCATCATTGAATATTTGAATGCTAAAATACTGATTCAATCCTAATTACATAAACAATACGCATGTTTTTACTAATAATCTTATTATTAGTAAATTAGCTTTTTTTGATGTTAAAAAACCGTAAAAAGCATATCATTCGTAATGCCTGCTTTAATTCCTATCTGAATATTCTTTATCTTTGTAGATGCAATAATTATAAGCGGTCTTTACATGTTCAAACAAATTATTTTTTCCATACTATCAATAATTTCCATCCATCTTTTTGCTCAAAAGAATGTAAATATTCCTTTGGCTCAGGATTTTAAAATTATAACATCTGATCATGATACCCTTCACTTATTCAAAGCATTAAGTGAAGGAAAAACAGTAGTTCTTGACTTTTTTCAGATTAGCTGTGGCAGTTGCCTGAGCAATACTCCAATTATAGACAGTGCTTTTTTAATTTACGGGAGTAATCAAAGTGACATCTTGTTCTGGGGTATTTCTGATGTAGATAGTAATAATGCTATCCAACAGTTTATCAATACTTACAATGTTCACTTTCCTTGCGCAGGTATTGAAGGATTGGGTGACAGTGTAGTCAGATTATTAGAAAATCAAATGGGCGTATTCGGATTTCCTGTGTATGCTGTAATATGTCCTACCGACAAAACCATGCATTGGAATATCAACAATCCTGCTACAGTTCATGGATTCGATCAGGCAATTAATACATGTACTTCGAATGATATTCATGATAAAAGCAAAACTACCGGTGACGAAAAGGTTAAAATTTTCCCAAACCCTACTGCTGATTTTGTAAATGTTGAAATAAAGCTGGAACATGCTGCAAATTTAAGTTGCGATTTATTGGGTAGTATGGGTGAAAAAATCAGTTCTAAAAATTACATGGATGTTCAAAACGGATTAAGCAAATTTAATATATCTTTCGAAAGCATGCGTGAAGGCAACTATTATCTGACAATTTATGAAGATGGAAATCTTGTATTTGCAGGTATGATAGTTAAAGTGAAAAACAAATAGCCTATTTGTTTTGTTTTATGTTTCTCATATAAAAAATTCATTGTTACTTATTAAAAAAGCTATGACCAAAGTAAAACTAATCATCCTTTCTTTCGTTATTTTATTATCATCCTGCGATGTATTGAAAGAAGTTTCCAGCATGTACAATTTCAGTAAATGCGATTTTCGCTTAAATTCTGTAGACAATGTCCGTTTGGCTGGAGTAAATGTTCAGAAAGTACAAACATTGTCTGATTTATCACTTTTTGATGTTGCCAAATTAACATCAGCAGTTGCCACCAATCAATTTCCACTGGATTTTACACTGAATGTGGAAGTTAAAAATCCGAATACAGAAAAAGCCATTATGAATGGCATGGAATGGATTTTAATGATAGACGATATTGAAATGACGAGAGGTAATCTTGATAGACGAATTGAAGTATTACCGAACAATCAAAATGCGATGATGCCATTGACACTTTCATTTGATTTAAATAAAGTTTTAAGTGGAAAATCAGCCGATGCTGTTATTAATTTTGGATTAAATCTCTCTGGTAACGGGAATAAACCTACACGTATTGCACTCAAGGCCAAACCTTCGGTAGTTATTGGCAATATGACTTTTCCTTATCCCGATTATATTACCATCAGAACGGAATTCGGAAAATGATAATGAATTAGGAATGATGAATGATGAACTAGGAATTTTTAAATACTATTATAAATTA
>CAIUKU010000356.1 GCA_903899825.1 uncultured Bacteroidales bacterium
GGAATTAAAATTTATTTGTTGAAATTTGTATCTTGCTTATAATTTTTCAAATTATTTTTAAGTCAATCATCCAACATTTACCATACAAAAGTACATTATTTTAAGATAATAAACCAATAGTTACTTTTAACATATTTAAAAATAGCATTTAGCTCATAATCATGTTTTACAAAACGACTAAGTGGTTAATTCACTAAGGCCTTTTTATTGAATATTTCGTTATAACCACTAAGCGGATGTCTTCAACTATAATTATTCTCGTATGTGTCACATCTATAGAGAGATGATTGGATTTTGTTATATTATAATTTCTGGAAAAGATTTGTGAAATCCCGGCTTAATAATCAAAAATCTCTTGAAATTTTATCTTTTATCTAAATGATTCAGCGCGAAATTATAGGCTCCCAATGCGGTTGCCCTGCTGGTTCCTATCTTAGAAAAGCCGATACCTACCCGTTTCATCGAATCATATTGTTGCATTCTGTTGGTTCCGGGTATATTAATATCTTTTGTTTCTCCAGTTAAAAACAATTGTAATTCATCAGGGTCTTCGAGGTTACAAACTGTTTGCATCAATCTTGGATAAGTACTTCCTGAATAGGATGAAAACGATCCTCTCATTTCATGAAGCAAAGCTGGAATTATAAGACTTTTTGCAGCAGCAATTCCACCTCCGATAATAGCAATACCATCCGTCAATGTGAGGACCTGAGAGATTACATCTCCTAAAACAACCGCCATTTGTCGAAATGCTTCAATGGCAGCTTCGCGATTTCCAGGTTTTTCTCCTTTTCCTATTTCATATATTTCTTTTGGTTCCGGACATTCGGTACTACTTATATTTGCAAGTTCTGTATATACACGCTTAATAGCTCTAATACTAATGCCTTCTTCGGCATTTGATTCAGGATTAATTTTGTTTCGCAATAACCAAACTTCAGCTGCAGCTGAATTATCACCAATTAATAATTCTCCGTTGCGAACAATACCTGCACCAAAACCAGTACCAATCGTAAACCCAACCAGATTCCTGAATTGTTTTTGATTGCCTGCATTTTTCATCATTTTATTGATTGAAGGTAAATAGCCTGCCAGGGCTTCGCCATAAGCAAATAAATCACCATCATTATTGATAAAAACAGGAATTTTGAATTGATCTTCGATAATGCCTCCTAATGGCACTCCTCCTCTGAAAGCGGGTAAATTTGCTAAGTCACCTATAATTCCATTTGGAAAATCGGCCGGTCCGGGAAAAGCAAAACTAATTGCTGTTGGTTTATCTTTTAATTGATTCTTGACTGCATTAAAACCATTCTTGATTGTTTGAAGGCAAAGTTCTAAATCATTACCATGGGAAGGAAGTATGATAGGTTGAGCTACTTCTTTATTCCCTGCAATGGCAGAAAATACAAAGTTAGTTCCTCCGGCATCCAGCGTAAGGATAATTCTTTTATCGTCAGTGTAAGTCATAGTTTTTTTGTTTTGCTTTATTTCTTTGATCTACTGAATTCATATATTCATTTATTCTAAGATGATTTCGTCGGCAAAAATCCAGGTTTTTCCACCAGCTCCCGGATGCCAATCAGGGCATACACCCACATTTTTAGCTGCTATCCGAATATATTTTGCTTTTATAGTTGAAGTCGAATTTATTTCATATCTTCTTATTTGTAATTCTGTATTTTTTTGCGATTCAGTAGCATTTCTTTTTCCGATTGAAACAAAATTCAATCCATCTTCAGAAATCAGAAAATCGCACTCTGTCGGGAAAAATATCCATGAAGGGGTCGATTGTAAAAATCCTGTTGAAACTTTTGTAAATTCTTTTATTTCTTCAAAATTGATGGTTGCAATCATATCATTTCCTTCAAAACCTTGCCAATTACCATCCCTGAAATTATAAGTTCCAAATACACCATTTGTCAGAGAGGTATTGCCACTGCCAGGATAGTTATTGCTGTATGGAAACATGAATACAGGAGAGTATCCTGTGGTTTTATTCATTTTAAATACTCTTTCATAATAAAATCCGTTTTCAGAACCATCAGCAAGAACCGCAATATTTAACTTTAATGAATCTCTTACTTCAAAGGGCTGAGTATATAATATTGATTTTCTATCAGGTTTACTTCCATTTAAAGTATAATAAATGTTTGTCCCTTCCTGGCCTTTTTCTAATTGAATACTGATAGTTCTTTTTTTAATATCAGTGATAGCATTTAAAATCAGAGGATCTCTTTCAAACCCATAGGTTACGCCCCTCCTATTTAATACAGGATATTGAAGTTGAACTCTTTTTCTGAATGCCACATAGTCTCTTTTTTCCGGATAATTCCACAGCACTTCACTCATGGCAAGCAATCTGGGAAACATCCTTTCATCTACTTTTTCCTGAGGTGCACGTTCCGACCATAAATTACATTCACCACCCAAAATATGAGTTGATTCTTCTTTTGTTAATTCTTTGGGAACAGGATCAAAATGATACACTTTTTCAAGGTTAATATTTGAGATTTCATAATCAAAATAGGCATGACTGGTAGGTGAAACAATGGCATCGTGTCCTGAACGGGCTGCTTCAATGGCGCCTTCCATTCCTCTCCACGATTGTACAGTAGCTCCTTTTGATAATCCACCTTCCAGAATTTCGTCCCATCCAATTAATTTTCTGCCATTTAGTTCTAAAAAAGCATCAATCTGTTCGATGAACCAGGTTTGTAATTTATGTTCCCCTTTTAAATTTTGAACCCTCATGCGGGTTTGGCATTTAGGGCATTGTTCCCAACGGAATTTTGGAGCTTCATCACCACCGATATGGATGTATTTCGATGGAAATAACCCCATTACTTCAGTTAAAACATCTTTTAAGAATGTAAAGGTAGAATCATTGCCGGCACAGTAAATATCTTTGAAAACACCCCATTGCGTTTCCACGTTGATTGGATTACCAGTACAGGATAAATAAGGATAGGATGCGATAGCTGCTACAGAATGTCCAGGCATTTCTATCTCAGGAACTACCGTAACAAATCTTTCATTTGCATAGGCAACAATTTCACGAATATCATCCTGAGTGTAAAATCCGCCATAACGACTTCCATCGGCTTCTGTTCTCCATGCGCCGACTTCAGTTAGCTTTGGGTATTTCTTGATTTCAATTCTCCATCCCTGATCTTCAGTTAAATGCCAGTGTAAACGGTTCATTTTATAATAAGCCAATAAATCTATATAGCGCTTTACAAAAGCTTTGTCCATAAAATGTCTGCCACAATCGAGCAACATGCCCCGCCATTGAAATTTAGGAATATCTGTAATCTCAACACAAGGAATCTTAATATCTTTTGAAGTTTTAGTTTCAAGATGAATTATTTGCAGTAAACTTTGTAATGCATAAAAGAGTCCTGCTTTTTTGTAAGCTGAAATATGAATATTCTTAGGTGTAACAGAAAGTTGATAGCCTTCATCTCCTAAGTCTGTTAGTTTTTTATCTAATTGAAAAACAATATTATTTAGTTTTGATGTTGAATTAAACTTAGTTTTAAAAACACCATCTGCTTTTTTTTCACTTAGGGTTAATAATAATGGATTTACCATTTCAACTAATGCGGGGTCATCAGCTATAACATTAATAATAACATTATTACCAACAATAAAAACACCTTCTTTTTCAATTATTGAAGTAGGTTTTGGTATAATGTTTATCTGAGAAAATACATTTATACTAAATAAAACGATTACAATTAAAAGAAAAAATTTCTTCATACTTTTTGTCTTTTGAAATTAAAATTTATCTGAGCTGCCAGCATTCCTGCCAGCATTAATATACAACCAAATATTCCTCTTGAAGTCAATGATTCTCCAAGGATTAACCATCCGCCTAAGGCTGCAAATATTGCCTCGGTACTCAGAATAATAGCTGTTACCGATGGATGTGCATACTTTTGAACCACAACTTGTAATGTAAAAGCCAGACCAACAGACAATATACCTCCGTAAAGTATAGGTATTCCGGCATTTATTATTCCATTCATTTCAATGGGTTCAGTAAAAACTGCAACTATCAGGCTTAATAATCCACATACAAAAAATTGAATAACAGCTATTATAATAACATTTGCAATTGGAGCATATTTCCCAATAACCAAAACATGAAATGCCCAAACAAATGCACCCATTAATACCAATAAATCGCCTTTCGAAATCTCAAAATTATAACTTACCGATAAAAAATACATGCCAATCAGTGCAAGTATAGCTCCAATCCATACATTAATAGTTGTTTTATGAAAGAAAAAAAAACCAAAAATAGGTACCAAGACAACATAAAAGCCTGTAATAAATCCAGCATTTCCCGCAGTTGTATATATTATTCCAATTTGCTGTAATGATGCACCACAAAATAATAAAACACCTGCAAACAGACCTCCTTTTATAGATTGATGTTTGTGAAATTTTGTAAAAAATTCTGTATTCTGTTTGAATATCAATGGAATTAATACCATTCCACCCAGTAAAAAACGTGCTGCATTAAAGGTAAAAGGCCCTGTAAATTCCATACCCTTCCTCTGTGCCACAAAAGCAAAACCCCAGATAATTGCAGTTAAAAGCAACAATAATGACGAGCCTGTTTTTGTTGTTAGCATAGAGATTGAATATGTGATTATTTTTCTAATGTCCTTTTATAATTCTATAATACAATTCATTTTTACTTCCAACTTCCAACTTCTGTCTTCTGACTTCTGTCTTCAAACTTCTATCTTCAAACTTCTATCTTCCAACTATTTAATAATAATCTCATCAGCAAAAACCCATGCTTTTCCGCCAGCACCTAAGTGCCATACAGGACATTTTCCTATTGTAGTTGCAACTACTTTTATATATTGAGCTTTAACTCCATTCAGTTTTTTTACAAAATCCTGCATCATTACACCTTCTTTGTTTTGTGGAACTTCGTTTTTGACAATACCAACAGATTTAAACTGAACGCCATCAGCAGAAATAAAATATTCTACCTGAGAAGGATAGAAAATCCATGCACCCATATCCTGTAAGCATCCAATTCGAAGTTCTTTAATAGATTGAATCTCTTTTAGTTTTACGGTTGCTTCCAGATCTACACCTTCATATCCCTGCCAGGTTCCGGTTTTAAAATTCTCGCCGCCTCTCAGCATGTCAATCAATGCTAATTCACCTCCAGCAGCATATTGATTGGCATAGGGATTTTTAATGCTGATACTTCTACCTTCAGGTATAATGCTAATGTTGGCAGTCATTATTTTACTGTCGGGAGAACCATCTTTAACTGCAATTGCATTAATAAGTGTAGTTGCTTTTATTACAAATCCCTGAGTATATTTTGTTGAATTTTTGGTTGGAATTTTACCATCCAGGGTGTAATAAATTGTCGCATCTTTTTCAAGGCATCCGAGTTCTATAGTTTGTTCTTTGATAAATGTAGTTTTACCTTTTGCAATAAAAGGAACAGGTGTAATTAAATGTTCTGTTATAGCAGTTTTAGGTTCGTTTTCAAAGCCAATTCCCCAATTATCAGAAGGATTATTACTCATTTCAAAAACCATTTCACCACCATTCATTATATCTTTTTGTGTAATAAAAGATTTGTTGTATTCTATTCCATTTAATTTAGCAGAGCCAATATAGAAATTTTTATCAGATAATTTATTAGCCTTAATAGTAAATGTTTTCCCATTTTCAAGTTTAATTGTAATTTTCTTAAACATTGGTGTTCCAATTATATAATAATCAGTACCCGGAGTAACAGAATAGAATCCCATTGCACTCATAACCAGCCATGATGACATTTGTCCGCAATCTTCGTTTCCACATAGTCCATCGGGTTTGTTAGAATACATTTCATTTTGAATTTTATGAACCAATTCCTGAGTTTTAAATGGTTTCCCTACAAAATTGTATAGGTAAGCTATGTGATGGCTGGGTTCGTTTCCATGAGCATATTGTCCGATAAGTCCAGTTATGTCTGCTTGTTCACGTCCGGTAGTTTTTGATTCAGCACTGAAAAGCTGATCAAGCTTTTCAGCTAATTTATCCTTGCCACCTAAAAACTGAGCAAATCCACTCATATCCTGAGTAACAGAATAACTGTATTGCCATGCATTAGCTTCAGTATAGTTAAAATTCACTTCAGAAGGATCAAATGGAGTAAACCAGAAGTTCTGCATTCTTGCTCTCATAAAACCGGTGGAAGGGTCAAGCATGTTTTTATAAGATTGTGCTCTTTCTATAAAATATTTATAATCCTCTGTTTTATTCAAAGCTTTTGCCATTTGGGCTATACACCAGTCATCATAGGCATATTCAAGCAGTTTTGAAACCGATTCACCTTCTTCATTTCCAAAGATAATACCGCAGGATTTGTAGCTTTTCATTCCTAATTTATCCTGTTCTGCACTGGCTTTCATGGCTGCATAAGCTTTTTCAACATCAAAATCGCGTAAGCCTTTCATATATGCATCTACAATTACAGGAACTGCATGATATCCTATCATACATCCGGTTTCGTTTCCAGATAATTCCCATACAGGAAGAAATCCACCTTCTTCATATTGTCTGATAAAGGTTTTTACAAAATCAGTTGTCTTTTTTTGTTGTGTTAACGTATATAATGGATGTGCTGCACGATAGGTATCCCATAATGAGAAAACAGTATAATAATCAAAATCTGCCTGATGAACTTTTAAATCCCTGCCACGGTATTGTCCGTCAACATCACTGTAGAGATTTGGGTTTAAAAATGCATGATACATTGAAGTATAAAAACTTGTTTTCTGATCATCAGTTCCACCTTCAACCTCTATTTTCCCTAGTTCTTTATTCCATAGAGAATCTGCATCTTTTACAACTTTGTCAAAATCCCAGCCATTCAATTCAGTATCCATGTTTTTTCTTGCATTTTCGATACTGACTGCCGAAATGCCTACTTTTACATAAATTACTTCATCTTTTTTAGTTGTAAAACTCAAATAAGTTTTCAGGTTAGTACCTTTTGCTTCTGTTATATTTTGCTGAAGTGTATCATTTATAGCAATACTTTCTTTTTCAAAAGCTTTCGAGAATTTTGCTACAAAATAAACATGTTGATCTGTAGCCCATGCCATAGAGAGGCGAAAACCTTCTACTTCATCTTTTCCATTTATTTTAAGGTAAGAATCTATTACCCTGTCGCGATGTTTTAAATCAATCAATATGTTGGATTGTTTGCTTTCAGGAAAAGTATATTTGTGAAAACCCACTCTTTTTGAAGTGGTTAATTCTACATTTACATTATATTTATCAAGCAAAACCTGATAATAACCAGGTTTGGCTTTTTCATTTTTATGAGAAAAAGAAGAAGCATAGTTTGCATTGTTCCACTGGATTTCTCCTGTTGTTGGCATTAATAAAAAATCACCATAATCAGAGCAACCGGTTCCACTTAAATGGGTATGTGAAAAACCATAAATAATACTATCTGAGTAATGATAACCTCCGCAACCATCCCAGCCATCCAAACGGGTATCAGGACTTAATTGTACCATACCAAATGGCAAAGCAACTCCTGGAAAAGTATGACCATGTCCTCCGGTACCAATAAAAGGATTTACAAAATCAGTTGGTTGGATGTTTTTAGTTTTATTACATGAAACCATTGTCAATATTGTAAAAAGAATCAAAAAAACTTGTTTAAATTTCTTCATTTGTTTATGTTTTATTAAATTACAGAGATAGTTTTTATTTAAAAAATCATTTATTGTTTCTATTTAGCTTTCATTAATTTTTATTGAACTGTATACAGGGCATACACTTTAAAAATATCTTCAGTTTTCTCCCTTTTGCTCTTGGCCAGACGGGATTATTTTTAAGAAAGTTTTGATTTCTTTATACAATTACAATGATTTACAAGAATTTCTGATTCTTAATTCAGTAGGTAAAACCATTTGTCTTTTTTTTATGGATTTATCTTTATTGTTGATTTCTGCCATTAATATTTCTACTGCATTTTTGCAAATAATTTCCAATGGCTGATCTACTGCAGTTATGCTTGGATTCATTATTTCAAAGAAAGGTAAATCATCAAATGAAATCAATGACATTTCATCAGGGATTTTAATATTTAATTTGGCCAGTGCTTTTACTGCAGCAATAGCAATGTTCTGATTCACTGCAAAAAGAGCTGTTACTTTCTTTTGATAGGTTAGTATTTTTTTAATCTCCAACTCGACTCCCATTTCTATATTTTCAAATGGAATCTGACAAAGCAAATAATGATCAATATTTATCCCTCCTTTAATCAAGGCATCTAAGTATCCTTTATTTCTATCCCTCACAGATGTAATATGAAAAGGTAATATGGATAGCATGGCAATATTCTGATGCCCAATTTCAATTAAATGATTTACAGCATTGAAAGCTCCCTGATAATTATCAATTACTACAAAATTGGTATCCGGAATTTCAGGAAAATATCTATCGACAAGCACAAAAGGAAAATGCTCATTTTTTAAGGCAAGTATTTCAGTATTGTCAACCAATGTAGAAGAGATTATTAATCCATCTACCTGTTTTTCTTTCAACATTCTTATGATGGAAGATTCCTTGGCATCTTTCTCGTCGGAACTGCAAATGATAAGGTTATATCCGAATTTGTTGCAATAATCTTCAATTCCTCTTGCCATCTTTGCATAAAATGTATTTGAAATATCTGCAACAATCAAACCAATAGTATTCGTTTTGCCTAATCTAAGACTTCTGGCCATCTGATTAGGTTTGTAATTTAGTTGTTTACATAAAGCAATAACCTTTTCCTGTGTTTCTTTTTTGATCCCATTCTTATCACCGTGTCCATTCATAACCATGGATACCAATGTTTTAGATACTCCAATATTATTGGCAATATCTTGCAGTTTAGTTTTTTTCATATTCGCTAATTTGATTACAAAAATACTCAATTACTAAATCGGTTTAGCAATTATTTTAAAAAAAATTAAAAAAAAATTTAAAAATGGCTGATAAA
>CAIUKU010000357.1 GCA_903899825.1 uncultured Bacteroidales bacterium
AAAATGATTTAGATAAAATATTGAAATATAATTACATTAGCATAACTAAATGAAAACCAAATTAATTACTTTTTTTAAAAAAAGATGAACAAAAGACATGCTTTTTTTGTTTTTTAAATATTGAAAATTTAATAAACAGAAACCCATGTTAACACAAAAAGTTGAAAAAATTTTAGTTACTCAAATTGAAAAAGAAGCTTATTCGTCCCATTTATACCTTGCCATGGCTTCCTGGGCAGAGAACAGTGGCTTTGAAGGTACTGCTCAATGGTTGTATGCGCAATCAGAAGAAGAACATATGCATATGCTTAAATTTGTAGCTTATATCAATGAAAGAGGTGGAAAATCAATTATTCCGGCCATTAAGCAACCTCCCATTGATTATGCTGATATTCGTGAATTGTTTGAACAGGTTTATAAACACGAAAAATATATTTCCGGATCTATCAACGAAATAGTTGGTATTTGTATGGAAGATAAAGATTATTCAACCAATAATTGGATTCAATGGTTTGTTAATGAACAAATTGAAGAAGAAAAAGCTGTAAAAACGATTATTGATAAGTTAAATCTCATAGGCGCACATAGTCTGTATCTTTTCGACAAAGATATAGTTTCGATGAGAAATACTGGTACTAAGGTATAAATAAGTTTTCTTGGTTATTGGTTCTTGGTTATTATGAAAATAACGAACCTTAATAAAGTCGAAGCTTTACCAATGAAATGCTTCTTTATGAAACCAATTGTCATGCAAACGCAGTACCTGTTCAATAATATCCCTAACACAACCTTCTCCTCCTTTTGCATCTGAAATATAATCAGCAATTGCTTTTATTTCCATGGCAGCATCTGAGGGACAAGCTGCAACACCAACACTTTGCATAACTTCATAATCTGGAATATCGTCACCCATGTAAAGTATTTGTGATTTATCAATTTTAAGTTCGGCTACATATCTATTAAATGTATCCATCTTATTTTGAACTCCCAAAAAGACATCGGTTATGCCTAAACTTTCCATTCGTGAAGTCATTGATTCGGATTGACCTCCTGAAATAATAGCAATTCTATATCCTTTTTTAACAGCATATTGTAAAGCATATCCATCCTTTACATTTGAAGAACGAATCTGATCATTTGAATTGATTACCAGTACTTTTCCATCTGTTAATACACCATCGTAATCGAAAATAAAAGTGGTTATCGGTTGTAATTTTTCTTTATAATTTGACATTTTTTGATTTATTTATTATAAAAATGCTTAATAATATTCTTACTGATTAACTGATATATTTCTTTGTACTCAGGGTGATTTCTAAGATATTCCAAATGATCTGTCATAACAATATTGTCATTGCGTCGGGCTGGTCCGGAAATAGCAATATCGGTATGTTTTTTTTGAACTTTTTCTGCCGTTCTCTGAATGAGTGGCTTTAAAATATCAAAGGACAAGTGGTTTTCTGTTAAAATTTCCTGAGCAATGAGATACATATAACTGGTAAAGTTACAACTAAATACCGCAGAAATATGCAGGATTTTTCTTTGTTCAGAGGTAATCTTCTGAACTTTTCCGGATAATTTATGCCCTAAATGAAATAGTAATGTTTCATTTTCAAATGAATTTGCTTCAATACAAACAGGTATATTTTCAAAAGAAATAATATCTGTCTTTGAGAATGTTTGCAATGGGTAAAAGACCCCGTAATTATCGGAAATTGTTTGAATAACATCCATATCTATACTTCCTGCAGTATGTACAATAAATTTATCTTTTAACAGTAATTTCTTAAGAATTTCATGAATACTGTCATCAGAAACAGCAATGATATATAAATCTGCATTTAAATTAATTTCATCAAAATTATCTGTAAATGAAGCATTTATTTTTGAGGCAATTAACTCCGCATTTGAAAGTGTTCGGTTTACAATCTGTATTATTTGTAATCCATTATTATTCAATGCAATCGCTAAATTTGTAGCGAGACTTCCTGCTCCAATGATAACTATCTTTTCAATTGATTGCAAATTGATTAAGGTTAATGGTTATTACGTTTTTAGATTATTCAATTTACCATTTTTTAGCTTTGGTATTATCTGTATAAACAACGGTAGGAGGATTCTTCAGCAATTTTAAGTTTAAATTTGCTGTCTTTGGGAACCATAAAAGTTTCAAATTCTTTATATTCTTTCCAATCGGAATCACCCGCTAATTGTATAATCATTTTGCCTGAAGTCACAGTCATGTATTCAACGGAAGATGTTCCGAATTCATATTCTCCTGCGGCCATAACGCCAATGGTAGCTGGTCCTTCATTGGTTTGAAAAGCAATAGATTTAACTTTTCCGTCGAAATATTCATTTGTTTTAAACATAATAAATAAAGTTTTTAAATTTTTGTCAAAAATATGATTTTTATAGGAGACTTTGCGCAATTTTAAATATTTTTTTTGCAGTATATATTTATTTCATTTATACTTTCACTTACTAAAGCTATTCTGTGTATTTTACCGATTTATTATAATTTGAATCAATATAATATAGCAAACAAAAATCTGGAATATCATTGATGCATTTTTTTGTAAAATGTCAATTAACTACATTAAAATTAAAATTACACATATATTTGTAAAGTAAATTTGCTTTTTTGTAAAATATTCTTTACATTTGAGCGTTAAAAATAAAAAAACAATTTTTATGAAAACAAGATTTTTATTTCCACAGATTTTTAAAACCATTGGTTGGTTTTTATTTGTTCCATCAATTGCTTTATGGTTATATGGTTTATTCTTCAATGATAACATTATGTTTTTTAACATGAAGGTATTTGCATTAATAGCGGATGATAGTTTTTTAAAATCATATAAATTATTTACATTTATTGAGCAAAACATTTACAATGATTTAACTGCAGTATTATTTATATTAGGTGCTCTATTTCTTTCTTTTTCAAAAGAAAAAAATGAAGATGAATATATTAGTAAAATTCGGCTGGAATCTTTGTTGTGGGCAACTTATGTAAATTATAGTGTACTGATTTTTTGTATTCTTTTTATTTACGGTTTGAGTTTTTTTCCTGTAATGATTTACAATATTGTATCGTTATTGGTTTTCTTTTTAATACGTTTTAATCT
>CAIUKU010000358.1 GCA_903899825.1 uncultured Bacteroidales bacterium
GGAATAAATAATCGAAACAACCACCAAAATGCCCTGCTAAAAGCGCCACTGAAATATAAAAATAAAAACTTGCAAAATAGAGAATTGCAGGTTTATGATGAAGTATGGCTAAAAAAAGCATTGATACAACAGGGATAAACAGGAAAACTGAAGCTGAAAGAAGATTTGGATAAAAACTATACCCGAAATTAAAATTAATCACTAATATTTTTACCTGTACCACTATCATATAGATGGCAATTAGCCAGGTAGCCGGATTCGTGAGTAAAGGGTATTTTCTGGCATAAAAAGCCGATACCGATAAACCCAATATTGCCGGAAGAAAATAAAAAACAATAAATATCAATCCTTTACCTGCTGCTTCTTCATTTGGGCCTTCTTCTGTCAGGTACAAAAACCTCATCAGCATATCATATAGACTGTATGGCCCTTGTGATGTATTAAATGAATAATATAAACCTATGAGGAGAAATAAAGAACCAAGAAAGATAAATAAGCCAGAAGTTAAAAAACGTTCTAACCCACGTTTTTGACTACGGCTGCTTTTTATTCTGGTTTTGTGTTTATGTTTTCTTTCCATAAATGTCTTTTGTTGTTGCAGTATTTAAATGCAAAATTTATCTTTTTAATGTACAAATTTATAAAAAAAATGCTTAGATATGTTTATATTTTAATTTTGTTTGAAAATTGTTTATACATTCATTTATAGAACTTTATCATTATTCTGTATGATACTGAAACTATGTTTAGTGAGAAATGCTTTGAAAGAAGATGCTGTCAGTCTTAGCTTTCAGAAAATTTATTTAAATACTTAAATTCATCTAAATACTATACTCACTGACAATAAACCTGATTGTTTTTAATATTTATCGGGTTTGTCATTTGATTTTCAAAATGATAAAACTATTTTTTCGATTTAAGATATTTTAATAACGGGAGCAGTTTCCCAATTATAAGATTCATCAAATTCATGAATATCAACAAATTTAAAATCAGATAACCATTGCTCGAATTTTTTTTCTGCAGCGTGTAAACCGTAATAGGATTTAAATTTACGTGATAAGGACAATGCTTTGATCATTGGCTGACTGGCATCCAGATCACGGGGATGCATATATGTCATTACATAATCAAGGTTTTGCGTCCAATATTTTATAAGGGGATAGGGGAAGAAGCGAAAATAGCCCCCTCCACCAAAAACAATATTCTGTCCTAAAAATCTTGCAGTAGTTATAGGAAGTTCCTTGATGAGAATTCCCTTGCAATCAATAATACTGGGTTTTCTTGAAGGGAAATTTAAATAGCCGCCTTGTATTCTGGAAGAAGGGAAAATAGAACTATCGTGGGTAATACCGAGATTTGCCAAAACCTCAAAAGCCCAGGGTGTTTCAGGTGTAAACGAAAAACAGGGTGCACGGTAAGCAGTGATTTTTTTACCTAATATGTCTTCTAATCGTTTTACAGCTATTTCAGTGTCATTTTTAAAAGCTGCAGGCGTTAGTTTGTAAACCAGTTGGTGCTGATTGGAATGGCAACCTATTTCATAGCCTAATTGGTCGATTTGTTTGATAATCTCGGGATATTTTTTGGCAATCCAGCCCAAACAAAAAAAGCTCGCTTTTGCATTTTTTTCATCCAGTATTTTAAAAATTCTCTCCATGTTTTTATGTATCCGAACTTCGAAGGTGTCCCAGCTTGCTTCGGTATTGGAAAGGTTTTCGTCGAGCAGGTGAAACCACTCTTCTATATCAAATGTTAATATATTCATCTTACATCGTAATTAAATAAACCAAAATCCCAATTATGGATATTGGAAATAAGGGCATCGTTTACTTTTTCAGGTATCAAAATATCAGAAGTGAAATAAAGATGCCTGGGCTCAAACTTAAAAGGTATTTTAAACAGCAGTAGCTGAAGAAAATTTAATTTTCCAACGAAAATTATAATATCAACAGAGTGCGTTGTAAGGATGGTTTGAATAGCCTTTTTTAATGCGGATACATCTTTTTTCTCTTTGTTAATATTATAAAAATCAATTAAATAGCAGGTGCTTACACCCTTTTCGTTTACCATGCGGTAGGAAAAGTAAAATTTTTTATTTCTAAACTGAATATGATCTTGTGAGTAACGATGTTGCTCGATAATTTTATTATTCCGGTTTATTCTGATTTTGCTTAATGCTTCGGTTGAAGAAAAGAAGTTAGCAAAAAAAACCATTATGTATGAAAAAGCTTTACTCAAAGGATTTATGAAAACCGGTAATTTTGAAATCACAGCACCAAGTTTTACAGGCAGTGCATAGTAATTTAAAAATCCGATGTCTTTCCATTTTACTACATTTTTCCAGTAAGGATAGGCTATATCGTTGGGAACAGCTATTACTAAGGCAATATCATTTTGTATCAATCCGGTTTTCAGTGCTTTATACATACGGTACAATGCATATGGATCTGTACGAAATTCCGGTAAAATAAAAACATCCACAGCAAGTCCAGTTTTAATAATTTCTTCTTCAAAATAATACTCATAGGGAATCACTGTACATCCACCCACTATGTTGCTTTCTTCTTTGAGAAATACATGGTAAGACCGCGCATCCATTGTAAGCAGGTATTTGTGTCGAAAAAAATGAATATCATGTTTTTTTTCAAATACCTGATTGAAAGCTGCTGTATAACTTTCCCATTCTGTGGGAGATATATCAGTTGTTGTGCGAAATTCAATCTGCATTGCCTGGTAAATGTATTGGAATGATTGCGATTAATATTCTAAGAAACTGTCTAAATTTATTTATTTGAAATTCATAGGGTTTAAATATTTGTTGAACCATGTTTAAAAATCAGAATAAACTTCTATCACTATAAGTTGTAATTATTTGATATTTAACTTTTGCCTTGATGCAAAAGTTACAAAAAATCAAGACTGCAAATCATTTACTTCAAAACTACGCTTTTTAAAATGCTGCGCAATACAAGTTATAGCGATATAATCATTATAGCATTTATTTTAAAATTAGACTTCGCTATACTGTATTGCTTGCTAGTACCACCGCTATTTTAAAAAGCTTGTTTTGTGGCGTAAATGATTTGATGTCGGTCCTTTAACTTAACAAAGTTAATAATTAATAATTATTTTTTAAATGAAAAATTTAGACAGTTTCTAAATATAGATATAAAAATTCAAACATTTCCCTGAACTTAAATTGTTCCTGCATCCACATGGATATTTTGTCCTGTAATGGATTGCGATTGTTCCGACAGCAAAAAAACGATGGTTTCGGCTACTGAAGTTTTTTCAACCGCCTTTTTTAAAGAGGTACGCTGATAAATTCTGTTTTTCTGATCAGTTGTCAATGTAGAGCTCATTTCTGTTTCCATAAACCCGGCTATCAGAGAATTGGAACGAATTCCCACTTCACCCCATTCGCGGGCAGTATTTTTCGAAAAAGCTTCCAGCGCACCTTTGGTGGAAGCATACATGGATAGTCCTTTGTAACCTGTGTGAACACTGATAGAAGAAAGGTGGACGATACTCCCTTTTATCTGATGAAGCAAAAATTGCCGGATGATGTATTTTGTAATATTCATGGGTGTAAATACATTTACCTTGTACATATCCGTTAAGGAAGCAATGTTTAAATTTGTAATAATATCATCATAAGCCAGGGCTGCATTGTTTACAAATCCATGCATTTCTGTTTCAAACCCAATCCAGTCTTTAAAGATATCATTTTTTACATTATCGGTATCTGATAAATCATAAGAAATCCAAAAAAGATGGCCAGGATAAGCATCTGATAATTTTTGAAGTTCATTGCTCATGCTTCTGCTGATTCCATAAACATTCCACCCCTTTTGTAATATTGATTCTGTAATGGACAAGCCTAAGCCTTTTGAAACACCTGTAACTAAAATATTCATAAATAGTTGATTTAGGTTTGATAAATATGCTGAATAGGATTTTGTTTATTTAGATTGCCTTTGAATACTTATATTAAAATGAAGAGATTAATTTTCTGCTTTATTCTTTTATCTTTTTATTTTACCTGTTCGTGTTGTTGTTAAACCATCCACAAACCTAATCACTCTGGGGATTTTAAATTCCTGTAATTTGGATTGAAGATAGAGACGGATGCCCGTTTCATCCAATTCAGGATTGGACTTTACTATTTCACAGCAAATGATGTTCCCCAATACTGAATTGGGTTTTGAGAAAATACGAACATCTGAAACACCGGATATATAGCGTATTACATCTTCTACTTCTGTTGGATTTACTTTGTATCCACCTGTATTGATCATTTCGTTTTTACGTGATAAAAAACGAAATTTCACAGGCATAGTATCGATAATATCAACTAAATCTCCGGTAGCGTACCATTCTGAATGATTTAATTCTGAATCTCCCATCAAACTTTGATGTATCAATAGTTCGCCATTTTCAATTTTAATCTGTTGCTGAATTTCCGGCTTAATGGTAAATATATCATCTTCAGCTGCCAGCAATGTTCCTGCTTCGGTAGAGGCATATACATTGGTGATTTTTGCATTGGGAAATATCTTTTTTAAAAGTTCAATGGTTTTAGAATCAAACTTTTCGCCTCCTGAAGTAATTCGCATTACGGAAGGATATAAGCCCTCTTTAGGTAATAATAATCTTAAGAAAGTGGGTGTAGCTGAAATATGCGTAATTCCGAAGTTCCTAATTTCTCTTAAAATCTCTTGCTGTGGTAATCCAAATAATCTGATAATAGTATTTCCATTCAAAAAAGCCTGAAAAAAAACCTGCAAACCGGCAATATGGGTTGGATTATAGGCAAAACCCCAAACCTTGTCAGGTGTTGTTTTTTTTACAAAACGACTGATGGATTCAAATGAATGTGTGACTTTTTTTGGGATTCCTGTAGTGCCGGATGTAAAAAGTGTAATTTTCCATTCAGTTGACGATGTGTGGATGCAATCCAATAAATGTTCTTTAGATTGAATGAATTCATATTTTGTTCTGATGACAGGCTGAGTAAAAGAAGCATAATCAGCATATCCTGTCAGACTGAGCAATTCATCATCTGTAAAATCTGCATCCAATAATACCAGAGATTCCTCTAACAACAACGAAAGTATAATCTGTTTAAATATTGTATAATAATCTTCTGATTTACAATAAGCATTATAGAAATTGGATTGATTGAGATCATCAATGAGTGTTTCCCAATAGATTTCTGATTTTCCAACTGCATCTCTGTAAAATAATTCCATTCTATTTTTCTATTTTCTGAAGTATTTCTCCAATTGTATTTACGATACCATCTTCAAAAATATCTACATCGTATGCTGCTTCAATACGTACTGTTAATTCAGCCAAATCCAGCGAATCAAATCCAATATCATTTCGCAGATGAGAATTTTCGGTAATTGCAGAAATTGGATTTTTACCACGGTTGCTAAGTACTGTGTTGATGATGATTAATAATTTATCCAGCATAAAAAGAATTTATAATGATTAAAAATAAAAAGCTTGATTTTAAAATTGTGATTATTATTTCATTTTGAGGTTGATAATAGCTTCTTATTCTCAAATAAAAAGATATATAGTTTCCAAACCAACAATCCGGGTATAAAACCGAATACATTTGCAGTTACATCCAATAAATCGAAACTACGTCCCATGTGGCTGACTTCCTGTATGATTTCCATTAATAAACCCCATCCAAAAACAATGCATAGAATGATAATTTTATTGTTTTTGCGTTTTTTTTCGTTCCAAACCCAAAGCAGCAAAAAACTTAGTACTGCATACATGCAAATATGAACCAGTTTGTCAAAATATGGAAATACATTGATTTTTGGGAAATCGGAAGCAGGCATTACACTTAGCAATGTAATAATTGCAAAATGTATAAATAGTAGAATTTTCTTAAACAATTATAATAATAAATTAAGGTTGTAGTTTATAATAGCATTGGTAATTACATCTCTCAAAAGGCTTAATAAAATGAGATATTATTTATCTTTCTTTTTTCCTGATGAAAAAAGAAACAAAAAAATCAGTGCTTATGTTAATTTTGCTAAAAATCAATCCGTATTGAATCCCTTCCGCGCCCCCAGCCGTCACAAAATAAACTTTCATTTTTATAATTATTATTATCCGTTGTGACTTCGGGAGCGCTGCACATGCCTTCGCTTATTCAATACGTCTGATTTTTTACGCAAAATTCCCAGATGCACATCCTTTGCCTGCCCGGCAATAGGTTTCACCGAAACATTCTATTAATTATTTGACAAATAAAAAATATTATCATATACAGTGAATTAAAATAAAAAAGCAATCTTCGGAGAGGAGCGACATCTAAGAATTTACGATACAAAACAAGTTTTTAAAATAGCGAAAGTACTGGTAAGCAATACAATATAGCGAAGTCTATCTGGAAAATAAATACTTGAATGTTTATTTCGCTATATATAGTATTGCGCTGGGATTTTAAAAACGTAGTTTTGAAGTAAATTATTGGGAGTCTTGAACTTTTGTAACTTTTGTTTCAAGACAAAAGTTAGAAATAAAAAATAAGCAAAATGCATAAATTTGGAATATTTACTTTTCCTAAATCACTATTATCCGGCAAATTTTTACAACAGTAATATTATTGAGATTTCTCACCACACCTTACTATATATTCCTATAATATATTGTCATTCTGAGTGAAGCGAAGAATCTACATATTTTTATCGGACACTAATGATAAAAAATGAATACTTTAAGGAAAAATATAAAATCAACTTACTGTAATTATCAGGATTTCACATACCAATCATACATTTTTGAAATCCCTTCTGCGATTTCAATTTTGTGTTGCCATCCCAAATGATGTAGTTTGGATGGATCGGTAAGTTTACGCATCGTACCATCCGGTTTTGACGAATTAAATATTAGATTTCCTTTAAAACCGATAGATTCTTTAATAAGTTCGGCAAGTTTTTTTATTGTAATCTCTTTGCCTGTTCCAATGTTAATGTGAGTATTACGGCATTCGCCAACAGTAGTTGTTTTCTCAGACTGAGCATTTACAATATCTTTAAAATCTATGTTTTCCATAATAAAAATACATGCATCTGCCATTTCTTCGCTCCAGAGGAATTCGCGGAAAGGCGCACCACTACCCCAAATTTCAACTGACATTCCTATAGAAGAAGAAAGTCCGTATTTTAATAATATATTCAGTATTTCTTCTTCAGTGTTTTTTCCACTAATTCCTTCTATAGGTCTTTTGTTCAAATCTTTGCGAACCGCTTCCCAGTTATTTTCTTTCAAACATTTTCCTAAATGAATTTTTCGAACCAACGCAGGCAGCACATGACTTTTCTCCAAATCAAAATTATCGTTAGGGCCATAAAGATTGGTTGGCATCACTGCAATAAAGTTAGTGCCATATTGGAGGTTGTAACTTTCACACATTTTCAAACCTGCTATTTTGGCTATTGCATAAGGTTCATTGGTATATTCCAATGGAGCGGTTAACAGACAATCTTCAGGCATGGGTTGTTGCGCATCGCGGGGATAGATGCAGGTAGAGCCTAAAAATAAAAGTTTTTTTACACCATTTAAGTAAGCCTGGTGAATGACATTGTTTTGTATTTGAAGGTTTTCATAAATAAATTCTGCCCTGTAGGTAGTATTGGCTACAATCCCACCAACCTTAGCCGCTGCAAGTATGACATATTCAGGTTTCTCCTGTTGAAAAAATGCTGCAACAGATTTTTGATCCATCAAATCCAGTTCGTCTATCGTTCTGCCTATAAGATTTGAATATCCTTTTGAAAGCAGGTTATTCCATAATGCAGATCCTACCAGCCCTTTATGTCCGGCTATATATATTTTACTGTTTTTATCCATAATTATAATTTATTCAAAGATTCAAAGAAAAGGATTCAAAGATTTAAAGAAAACATTCAAAATTCAAAGAAAGTATTCAAAGATTCAAGGAAAAGAATTCAAAGATTCAAGGAAAGTATTCAAAGAATTTTGAATCTCTTCTTATTGAATTTTTGAATTTTTGATTTTTTGAATTTTTGAATTTTTAAATCTTTCAATCGTTATATTTTTCACCTTTAAAACCTGAGTTTTTCAGATATTTAATTAATTGAAATAGCTCACGGGATATCTCTTCAGTCATAATAATCAGTTTATCAAACTCTGACTGGCTAATGTATTTAAAATCAAAAGCACGCCAGCTTTGTGATCGGGTTTCTCCACATGATCCCTTTGCAATATAGAGAAACTGGCAGAATTCTTTATTGCCTCCTCTTTCGAAACCTTCCCCGATATTATCCATAATTGAACCCGATGAACTTCTTATCTGATCCCTGAATCGAAAATCCTTATTAAAATCACGTTCCTGAGTTAGTTGAAACACAAATAAAGATAATGATCTTGCTTTTTGCCATACCGGTAAATCTTCAAACTTTTTAACTGACATAGAAAATAATTAAATTGGTCAAAAATTTATTCAAAGAAAAAGATTCAAATATTCAAGGAAGAAATTCAAATAAAGATATTCAAAGATGTAAGAAAATATTCAAAGATTCAAGGAAAGTATTCAAAGATTTAAAGGAAACATTCAAAGATTCAAGGAAAGTATTCAAAGATTCAAGGAAAACATTCAAAATTCAAAGAAAGTATTCAAAGATTCAAGGAAAGTATTCAAAGATTCAAGGAAAACATTCAAAATTCAAGGAAAGTATTCAAAGATTTTTGAATCTTTTCATTTGAATTTTTAAATCATTAAATCATTGAATTATTGAATTTTTTGAATCCTTGAATCACTTCTTTTTGAATCCTTGAATTATTAAATCTTTTGAATTTATTTAGCAATGAAAAATTTCTTCCATAGTATGCCACCATTCTCCGGGAGTAAGATTAAATGTTTCCTGACAGGGATCCGTTTCTTTCCACCAGCGCTGGGTTTCTTCATCTTTTGCTATAATGGCCATATCAGCTTCAAAATTATCGCCAATGTATTCAAAATAAGCAAATAACATTGTATCGTTGAACAAAAAGATGGAATAATTCCTGATATTACATTCATTGATTTTTTTAAGTACACCTGGCCATGGGTTTGCATGTAGTTTGCGGTAATAATCTAATTTTTCAGGTTTTACCCTGATTACTTGTCCAAATCGTTGCATGAGAAAATATATTTAAAAGTCAAGGAAAAGAATTCAAAGATTCAAGGAAAAGAATTCAAAGATTTAAAGGAAACATTCAAAATTCAAAGAAAGTATTCAAAGATTTAAAGAAAAGAATTCAAAGATTTAAAGGAAACATTTAAAGATTCAAGGAAAACATTCAAAGATTCAAAGAACGTATTCAAGGATTTTTGAATCTCTTCTTTTTGAATCCTTGAATTATTAAATCCTTGAATTTTTGATTTTTTGAATCTTCAATTCCTCTAATTTTTCCTTATCCTTATTCTTAGCGCATTAGGAATTTCTTTTTCTGAAAACAATACAAGATAACCACCTCCACCTGCACCGCTGAGTTTATAGCCTAATACATCATCGGGGATTTCACTTATGGTTTCTTCAACCACCGGAGTAATCATGTTCGGAAACATTGCAGTTTGTGCCCTGAAGGAAGCGGTCATTGCATCTCCTACAGATTTTGCATCCCTTCTGAGAACAGCCTCCCATAGTTGATCGGCAGCAATGGAGAGATTTTTAGCTTTTTGAACTGTAATATCTGTATGATCTGTTACGCTGAATCCATATTCACGCGGTTGTATGGCAAGGAGATAAATTCTTTCTTCAAGCCAGTCAAGCGTTGCTGCAGTTTGCTCATTGATGATTTTTTCCGGCCAGAATGCTCCGCTAGGATACCAGAGATAATTCAATCCGGGAAGTACTATGCCCAGAGAATCCTGAGAACCACTTACATAAGCAGAACCCGGAGGGTTTTCATAACAGAATAGCATTTTAGCTAATTTTTCCTTATCCCCTTCCGGAATATCAGTCTGCCATAATTCTATGGCTTTTTTACGGGTGCTGGTAGACATTCCGCTGCGATCGTTGAAATTATAATCAGGGTTGATGGAAATGGTGATTACGGGTCCCGGATGAAATTTTGAAACATAGGGCTGATCGAGCCAGCCTCCGGCTAAATCAATACGGTAAGGAATCAGACATTCACTTCTTAAAGAAGTTGTACTTCGCACCGGAAGATTTCCATGCGGAATACGTTTGCTTATTCTGTATTCAATACCCAGTTCCTCACATAATTTTTCTTTTTCATAAGAATGTCCGTCTTCATTTACAAAAAGGATATCAGGTTGAATACGGATGATATCTTCCCTGAAATCCAAGACACCCGAACCACGGTTCACCCATGCTTCTTTCACCGTTTTAAGGGCTTTTACCATGTATAATCTTTCCTGTTCTGTATTGATAGTTGAGCGCCCTTTTAGTTCCCTGATTGTCTTGTCGGAACCAATACCTACATATACCTCTCCCAATGCAGCTGCTTCTTCAAAAAATGCAACATGACCAGAGTGCAGCATATCATAGCAACCAGAGACGAATATTTTTTTCATTTTTCTTCTTTTTATCTTTATTTGAGTACGGAGCAAGGGAGCGATTTAAGCGAACTGAGCGAACTGAGTGAAGGGGCGAACGAAGCGAATTAAATTAGTCAAATTAAAATGCCCAGTTTTCGGGTTTGGTACTCATATTAACTAACATTGCAATAATATGATCGTATTTGTCATTCAGAATTAAATGTGTTTCGTTATTGATATAGCCGGCTTTTAATGCATAATCCAGCCAAACTTGAGTTTCTGCGGCTTCACCTTCTGAAATTGATAATTTTGAAATAAACGATTTAGGATAACGTCTTACTCTATATGCTTCTGCAATATTTCCGGAAACGGAACGGGAAGATCTTCGGATTTGATCGGTAAGTGAATAAACTTCTTCTTTTGGAAAAGATTTGCTTAAAAAATAAATCTCCATCCCAGCCTCAAACGACAACTTAAATACATTCAATTCCCTATGAGTTTTTATTTTATCCATTAAATAAATTTATTATTTATTCACTTCACTCTATTTTCTTAATCCACTCATCCAAACATTTACTTATATTTCGTATGCCATTTCACTTCGTCTGCTCCTTCGCTCGCCCCTTCGCTTTGTTCTCTTTGTTCGCTCAGTTCGCACTTTCGCTCCATCACCCTTTCCCTCAGTCTCTTAGTCTCCTCTTCGCTTCGTTCGCCCCATCGCCTCATCGCTCCCTCGCCCCTTCGCTAAGTTCGCACTTTCGCATTTCCCCTCAGTCCCTCAGTCTCCTTTTGTCCTCTTCGCTTCGTTCGCCTCTTCGATCAGTTCGCTTCGTTCGCCCCATCGCCTCATCGCTCCCTCGCCCGTTCGCTCAGTTCGCCCTTTCGCATTTCCACTCAGTCTCTCAGTCCTTTACTAACTTTTGCTAAGTTCGCCTTTTCGCTTCGTTCGCCTAAATCTCCACCTTCGCTTCATGCAATTTCTTCACATATACCAGATCGTGTTTCATCATTTTTTTAACCAATTCTTTGAATGGTGTTTGTGTAGGATTCCATCCCAGTAAAGTTCTGGCTTTGGTTGGATCTCCACATAACTGTTCAACTTCTGCCGGGCGGAAATATTTGGCATCTATTTCTATCAGGACTTCTCCTGTAAGTTTATGTACACCTTTTTCGTCAATACCTTTTCCCTGCCAGGTAATTTCAATATTTGCCTCAGCAAATGCCAGCTCAATAAATTCACGTACTGTATGCATTTCGCCGGTTGCAATTACAAAATCTTCAGCAACCCCATGTTGCAGCATCATCCACATACATTCTACATAGTCTTTGGCATAGCCCCAATCACGGAATGCATCCAGATTGCCCATGTATAATTTCTTTTGCAGTCCGTGCGCTATTCTACTGGCTGCTAAAGTGATTTTGCGTGTTACAAAAGTTTCGCCACGACGTTCGCTTTCATGGTTGAATAAAATACCATTCACAGCAAACATACCGTAAGATTCCCTGTAGTTTTTTGTAATCCAGAAACCATATTGTTTAGCCACACCATAAGGTGAACGGGGATAAAAAGGAGTCGTTTCTTTCTGAGGAACTTCCTGTACTTTACCATACAACTCAGAAGTAGATGCCTGATAAATCCTGCATTTTTTCTCTAAACCCAAAATACGGACCGCTTCCAGCACACGCAATGTACCTAAAGCATCTGCTTCAGCCGTATATTCCGGTACTTCAAAGGAAACCTGAACATGGCTTTGAGCTGCCAGGTTATAGATTTCGTCGGGTTTTACGGATTGTATGATCCTAACCAACGAACTGCTATCGGTCATATCCCCGTAATGAAGATTAATGCTTCGTTTTTGCCGTGTATCCTTGATCCACTCTTCAAAATAAAGATGTTCGATACGCGCAGTGTTAAAAGATGAGGCCCGGCGCATCATGCCGTGTACTTCATATCCTTTTTCAATTAAAAACTCTGCTAAATAGGAACCGTCTTGTCCTGTTATTCCGGTTATTAAAGCTATCTTTGACATATTTTTTTGTTTTTTGTAACACTATCCGATACATTATCATTTATGAGATTAGTCTAAAAAGATAAAACTTGATTATTTTAGTCATCAGATGACTTTTTAGACCAGTCTTATTTATATTAAAACAAATCCGCGTATTGCTTTGCTATATTTCGCCATAAATATTCATCTTTTAGTTGAGATATACCTGATTTTAATGCAATAAGCTTTTCATCAGTAATGTTTTCAGCAATTTCTTTTAAATCTTCAGTATTTTTAAAGAAAATTGCTTTTTCTTTGGTGGTTTCCCTGTTGGTAGGAACATCGAAACTAATAATGGCTAAATTTAAACAAATGGCTTCGACCAGTGAAGGAGCTGTACCACAACGGGAATGTGAATGAATATATGCAATTGCATTGCTTCTGATACAATTTAATTCTTCTGCATCATAAATGGCTTTCAACAAAATTAAATTTTCTGTATCTTTATATTTTTCATATAATTTATTTCCATATTCCGAGACGCTCCAGTTGGAAACCAATACCAGTATTTTATCGGGTAATTGAGAGAATGCCTCTAACAACAAATGTAAATTATTATCAAGCTGTGCTCTTGAAACGCTTACATAATAAGGTTTGGAGAGGAAGCTGTATTTATTTAGCAGGCTTTCGCAGGGAATTACCGGTTTTGTATGATCACCACCGTAACGAATCACCCGTGCATCACTTTTAAAATATTTTTGCAGGCTTTCTTTCAGTATCGTATTGTCTGCAATATTATAAGTGGCTGCATTACATGCCAGTTTAAAATTAATGAAAAGGTATTTCTTTTCAAATACATTGAGTTTTTCACGTTCCCATTCATTCAGACCTCCATAATTAACAATTAGTTTTTTACGGAAAATGAAATTAAGGGGCAAAATAAAACCGGCAACCGGACCTAATATCAAAAGGGTATCAGCCCTCAGCCAGGCATGTAGCGTCGCTATGCTATCAAAAAATATACTTTGCCATCCATTGGCAAGAAAAGGCAGATATACCAATTTTGCGCCGGGATAAGATTTTTCCCTTTGACTTTTAGGTGTTTTGCGACAATATACCGTAAAATCAAAGGCATTGCTCAATTCTTTTACGATATTCTCGGCAAGGGTTTCAAACCCACCATACCTGGCAGGCAAACCATTAATGCCTATGATAGCAACTTTTTTCTTTTTCACTACATATAGTCTTGATAATAATTGTCGATGTATTCTTTGAGGGCTATTTTCCAATCGCGCATCAGATTTAAATTCCTGATACGAAGTTTACGGTTGTCCAGTCTTTCGCAAGGCGGACGTTCTGCAAAATAAATATCTTTAAAGTAATCGGATGAAACCGCTGTTAATTTCACTTCATTTTCGAGACGAAGGAGGCTCAGTAATTCTTGCGCAACCTCATACCTGCTGGTTTGACCACCGCATACCATATTGTACAAACCCCAGTATTCTTTTTCCAGCAATAATTTTACATTGATTGCAAAATCATGGGTATAAGTGGGTGTGCCATCTTTATCATCCACTATAAAAAGCTCTTTTTTCCCGTCTTTCAATTGTTTCATCAGTTTCTGGATAAACTTCTTGTCCTTTTGAGGACCGGCACCCATCATCCAACCGGCACGGCAGACCAGGAATCTTTTTGCATTTTCAACTACAAATCTTTCGCCCATGTATTTGGAGCGTGCATATACGCCCAATGGATTGGGCATATCCCAATCATCGTACAGTTCTTTGTTGCCATCAAAAATACCGGCTGTACTGATATACAACAACGGAATATCCAGTTGATTGGCCAGGTAAACTGCATTTTCAACCGCCAGGGTATTGGTATTATAGGTTTCGTCTGCATTTAATTCACAAAATTCCAAATCGGTATAGGCACCCAGGTGAAACAAATAATCTGGCTTGAAATCCATCACATCTTTTTGATACGCCTCAAAATCACGAAAATCCATAAAGGACAACCAGGCTTCGTTTACATCCTTATCCGTACATTTGATTTCATAATCTTCCTTAAACTGTGTATAAAATGCTTCTCCCAGCATTCCGCCACATCCGGCGATATATATTTTCTTCATTTTTATATTATTTTGTTATTTCTCTGTTTTTAATAAATTTAGCTGGATTTCCTCCCCATATTGTATAAGAAGGAATATCCTTAGTAATTACTGAATTTGCACCAATTATAGCACCATCTCCTATTGAAACTGGTTTGACAATTACAGTATTCATTCCAATAAATACATTATCTCCAACACATACGTTGCCAGTAAATTGGTGATCGAAATCATTATAATTAACATCCAGAAAATGAGAAAGTATTCTTGTACCTTCTGTGATAATAGTATTTGAACCAATACTTATTAAACCAGGATTTAAATCATCAAAATATACATTTTGACCAATAAAGCAAGTCTTTGGATTACTAAAATTAACACCTCCTGTTTTAAATAAATAAGCTCTTAGTTTTCCAGGAATAAATGGAAATTTAGATGCTATTAAGAAAATAAATTTCCTAAATACTCTTTTTAAGGAATAATCTTTTTTAAGTATCATTTTAATAAAATTTTATTGTAAATATCAATAAGTTCATTCGTCTTTTGCTCAACGGTTAATTTATTGTTAGTCAGTATTTCTCTAAGATTATATTTTGGCATTTCAAAGATTTCCATTACTTTTTTAGCTATATCAACTGGATTTTGGTTTGTAATAAAACAATTTTTTGAACCCTCAATAATTCTCTCAACATTTCCTACATTAGTACTAACAATAGGTATATTGCAACTTAATGATTCTTTTATTGAATTCGGAGAGCCTTCGTAGTCTGATGTTAATATATGAACTGATGAAGCATTAAAATAATAAATGCATAATTCTCTTGGAACATTTGATAATACTAATTCTTCTATATCATATTTTTGGCAGTTAAGTTTTAAATAATCAATAACTTGCTTGAATACATCATATCTTTTTTCTTTACGAAATTTATCTTTGGATGAAACAAATAGTAAATATGTTTTATTGAAATCAAGGTTTAACTTATTGCATGCAATTTCTTTATTGATAGGATAAAAATCATTCAAATCAACACCATTTGGTAAATAAAATGATCTTTCAATTACATTTTTGTTTAAATAATTTGGAATTTTATGCTTAAAAATCGTATAAACTCTTTTTTTGTTTATTACAAAAAGATAAAATTTAATAATAATTGAGTTTATAATCTTATTATTTTTTAAACTTTCATATTTTAAATCACTTAAAAAGGAAGCTAATATTTTAATTCTTTTTGTTGACAAATATACAATTAACAGTGATAAACCATGAAAACAATGAATAATATCATAATCTTTATAAGACTTATTAATTTTTTTAATTGCTTTAATATATTCAAAAATGCCATTTTCTCTTGCGTTGATAAATATAATATCTGATTGAATACCTGTTTTGCAGACATTATCTATCTGATCTTTTGTAAAGACACCATAATCAGGATTATTAACTGTAGGATATAGATTTGTAACAAATAATATTTTCATTTTTTAATTTTAAAAGTTGAAAAAGCTTCTGCTGGTTTGAAGGATTTATTTAACATTACAGCTTTCATTTTTTATTCTTATATTTTTGGATTATTTTTTTAAATAACTTACATTGAAATAGTATCAAAATTATTTTAATGCTTTATCCAGCATAATTAATGCCCATATAAAATTTCCATTATCCATTGTTCCTTTGGCATTTTCATCAATAATCTCGCTTATGGTTTCGGAATTACAGATGGACCTGAGGTTAGTAAGGTCGAACAAAGGAGAGGCTGTATCCTCTTTAAACCATTCTCTCAAAGGAGTAGTGAATCCTTTTTTACTTGCATGCAATAAGGGAGGCGGGAGTTGTTTCCCTATGGTATGGCGCAATATACTTTTGCGTTCCCATCCCTGGAGTTTGACATTTTTATCCACTTTAACCATAAACTCTATGAGCCTGTGATCTAAAAAAGGCGCCCTGGTTTCAATAGAGTTGGCCATGCTCATACGGTCTACCTTTACCAGGTAATCGTCCGGCAAATTGTGTTTAAAATGAGTATACATTAATTTGTAGAAATCGTCCTGATAAGGTATTTTGTTCAGCATATCCGTGTAGAAATCTTCAATACTTATGCTGTCTTTGATAGCAGCTGTCAGTTTTTTTATGACGGGTATGGGTATAAATGCTGCTTTGTTGTACAAGCGTTGTACAAGCGGATAGCCTGCCGTTTCAAATACACTTTCTACCTGGTTGAGTTTGTAGCGTATGCTGTTGCTGGAAATTCCCGATAACAAACGCACTCCCTTTGGTAGAGTTTTTTGTATCAGCAACGGTAATTGAGCGTATAGATGGCTGAACTTGATTCCTGCATAAGAGGGGTAGCCCGATAAAACTTCATCCCCTCCGTCGCCGCACAATACCATTTTAACTTTTTGTGCTGCAAATTTCGATACCTGATGTACCGGAATGGCCGAACTGTCTCCAAAGGGTTCGTCAAAATGAAAGTCAGATCTCAGTATGGCTTCCATAATTTTAGAGGGACTGACCGTTCCTTCGTGATGATTCGTTTTAAATTTACTAGCAACTAGTCTGGCAAGATTTGATTCGTCGAATTTTTTCTGATGGAAGCCAATCGTGAAGGTTTCAACCGTGTGGGGTGAAATTTTTGACATCAAAGCCACTATACTTGAAGAATCCAGACCTCCACTCAAAAAAGCGCCAAAAGCTACATCGCTCCGCATTCTGATTTTTACAGCATCTTCAAACAAATAGGCAAACTCTTCATAAATGGAGGGTTTGTTGCTCAGCATATTCTTTTCGTCGATGGCAGGGAGGTCCCAGTATTTATGTTCTTTGATACCACTGGCATTGGCAATGATATAATGCGCGGGTCTGAGTTTGAAAATATTTTTATAAAAGCTATCCGGACCCGGTATATTGGTAAGCACCAGGTAAATTTCAATTAATTCGGGACGTATTTCACGGGGTACTCCATAGGCAAACAGCGATTTTATTTCTGATGAAAAAATCAGGTTGTTGTCGAAAAGGGTATAATTCAGGGGTTTTTCTCCGATTCTGTCTCTTGACAATAAAAGTTGTTGTTTTTTTTCGTCCCAGAGCGCAAAAGCCCACATTCCGTTGAAGCGTTGCTGGCAGTCAAGTCCCCATTCTTCATAAGCCCTGATAATTACTTCCGTATCAGAAGTCGTTCTGAAATGATGCCCCAGTTTTTTGAGTTCCTCTTTTAGCTCTATATAATTGTAAATTTCGCCATTCAATACGATTACTATGCTTTTGTCATCATTAAACATGGGTTGGTCTCCGGTAGCCAGATCAATAATTGAAAGCCTCCGGTGACCCAGTCCGATGTTTTGATTCAGGTAAAATCCTTCACCATCCGGACCCCTGTGCCGGATGATATCGGTCATTTTACGCAGTTTTTCGCTATCAACGATACTGTCTTTGCTAAAATTAAAAATGCCTGTTATACCACACATAATTTATTAATTTAAATTTTGCAGGATTATTTAATTATAAATTCAGCCAGTTTATTGCCAATATTTTTATAATTCAAATGCAAATCCATCCAATGAAAAGCATTAACAACAAGTTTTTCAGAAAGTTCAGGATTCATGATTAGTTTTTCGAAGCCGTTAACGATACTTTCAATATCTTCAGGTGTAACAATGATCAGGTGTTCTTCGTTTTTAAAATGATAGGGAATATCGCCAACCCCGGTAATTACAACCGGTTTTTTGCATGCAAAATATTCACCCAGTTTTGTGGGAAAACCGGCTTCGGCAAAAATCCCGTTCGGACGAGTCAATGTCAATATCTGACAGGCATTTAACAATTCAGGTATCTTACTGAAAGCTTGCAGTCCTGTAAATGTAATACTTTCAGCTACTCCAAGTTTATTGGCTTCCTCTTTCAGTTGAGGGATGAGGGAATTTCCGTTGATAACGTCTCCTATGATGAGTAAATGGGTAGCTGGATGTTTTTTATGTAAAACTGAAAATGCCTGGATTAAATCCATCACCCCGTCTTTTCGGGTAGGTGAACCGGTATAACCAATGGTAATTTTGCCACTGATAAATGGCTTGCTTTCAGTTGTGCTGAAATTAAGCGGATCCATTATATTTGGCAATATAAAAACTGGTTTATTTACTTTGAGTGTTACTTCCAGGTATTTTTTTAAATAAGTCGATAGTACAATGTATCCATCGGCATACCTTAGCAGATATTTCATCCCGAAATAAAAATTATACCATTTTAACAAGCTCAGTGAAAAATACTTACATTTTGGTTTTTCGTAAAACTCAGGAATGATGATAATGATTTTAATTCTGAATATTAGTTTAATAAAAAGCATAATAAGGGTAATGCTTACACTGGTATTGTATACAATTATTTTATCAATCTTTTTCTTAAAGTTTGCTTTGAATACATAGAAAAAAGGTAAAATAAGTCCTAAAATTATATCTAAAAATTTTCCAATATAATTTCGGGGATGTTTTTTAAAAAATAAATGTTTGTAGGGAATATTTTCGGTAAAACCTTTCCTTTTGCCTGATACTTCAACATTGCAGCCATAATTGTTTCCGGTGGGTAATATTACTTCAACATCCAGGTTTTGCTGAGCAAGTGCCATTGCAAAATAGCGGATAAAATTAGCAGGTGCACCGCCAAAGGGGAAGTTATCGTAAGTAAAAATGACTATTTTTTTATTCCGTTCCATAGATTACTTAGTTTTGCATTCCCGCTTATTAATTTTAATACACGCCAGGAAGTATTGCCGATGGTATAGTCTGCTGCAATATGCTGATAGGTAGGGGAGGCCTTGAATTCGTCGATAAGTAACTGAATGCTGCTTAAAACCACGTCTTTATCAAATCCGGTAAGAATGATCGTAGCTGCATCCTGGGCTTCAGGCCTTTCCATGGATTCTCTCAATGAAATTGCCGGGAAGTTTAAGATAGATGATTCTTCGCTGATGGTACCTGAATCAGAAATCACACACTTTGCTTTTTGTTGTAAATGCACATAGTCTAAAAAACCAAAAGGTTTCATGAAACGGATGAGAGGATGGATAGTGAAGTCAGACAGTTTATCTGCAGTTTTTGTATTTTCCTTCAGTTGATGCAATTCATTGAGCGTTTCTATGCGTTTACGGGTTCGTGGATGGGTAGAAACAATCACAGGCAATTGATAAGTTTCAGCTAAAGCATTGAGAATATGAAGAATTTTTTGAAGATTTTCCTGATTGTCAACATTTTCTTCACGGTGAGTTGAAACCAGGAAATACTGATTTGCTTCAATTTCCAGGGTTTTGAGTGCACTGGAAGCATCAATTTTGGATTTGTAATAATCCAGCACTTCTTTCATGGGGCTTCCTGTCAGGTATATCCTTCGATGCGGCAGTCCTTCCGAAATAAGATGTCTGCGGGCGTGTTCGGTATATACCAGGTTAAAATCTGAAATATGATCTACTACCCTGCGGTTTACTTCTTCGGGAACATTGAAATCATAACTGCGGTTTCCGGCTTCCATGTGGAAAACGGGAATATGCATTCGTTTTGCCATATAGGCAGACAAACAAGAATTTGTATCTCCCAGTACCAGTAAAGCATCCGGTTGTTCCAACTTCAAAACTTCTTCTGTTTTACGAAGAATATCCCCAATGGCGCTGCCCAATGAGGTGGTATCCACATTCAGGAAATGATCGGGTTTGCGCAATTCCAGTTCTTTCCAGAAAATATCATTAAGTTCGTAATCGTAGTTTTGTCCGGTATGAACAATTACCTGATGAAGGTATTGATCTAAAAGTGACATGGTTCGTGACAAACGGATGATTTCCGGTCGTGTACCTACCACTGTCATGACTTTAAGTTTTGATTTTGGCATATAGTGTGAATTGTGATGAGTGATGCGTGATGCGTGATGTGTGATGCGTGATCTGTGATGTGTGATCTGTGATGTATGAGCTGTGAATTATATTCGGTTTGAAAGTGATTTTTTTAAACCTATCAGCATTTTTCTAATATCTACGAGCATAATTTCAAGCTCATTGAAGCTTACTTCATTTATATATTTTAAAATTTTCGAAATTATCAGTTGTGTTTCCAGTTCAGAAATGGAACCCAATGAAATTGAAAGAAAATAACTAAATTCTTTTAGCGTTTTTCTGGCTGCACCTTCAGCAATATTGGAAGGAACAGAAACGGCTGAACGACGAATCTGACTGATAATACCATAGGTTTCATTTTTCGGGAAATCAGCGGTTCTTTGTAAATCAATGTAACAAAATCTATAGCCTTTTTCCAGACATCTAAATCGTGATGAGTTTTCATAAGGATGTTTTTTGTGAGCTGTGAAGTGTGATGCGTGATGCGTGAACTGTAATCTGTAATCTGTGAAGTGTGAACTGTAATCTGTGAACTGTAATCTGTAATCTGTAATCTGTGATGTGTGATCTGTAATCTGTGATGTGTGAACTGTAATCTGTGATCTGTAATCTGTGTCAACATCACTCATCACGCATCACTCATCACGCATCACGCTTCACTCATCACTCATAACGCCTCACTCATAACGCATCACGCCTCACGCCTCACTCATCACACCTCATACCTCACACATCACTCATCACACATCACTCATTACACCTCACTCATCTCGCATTAACTAAAACTACTCATCACACCGTTTCGAAATATGTATCGGGGTCATTGGTATCAAAATGTTCGTTGATCCAGAAAAGGGTATAAAGTTCTTCTTCTCCAGCATTTTTAATATTATGTGTATACCATACCGGCATGTCTACAAAGGAAGGATTTTCTCCATCCAGCTCGAAAGATAAGATTTCTTCGCTGCCAATTCTTCTCAATTCAATCAATGCTTTTCCTTTGATAACTGCAAATCGTTCGGCCTTGCGGGTATGGAAATGGTTTCCGCGTGTAATTCCTGCAACAGTTGTCGAAAATGAAACCTGTCCTCCACTGTTTAATTTTACAATTTCAACAAAACTACCTCTGTTATCTGTATTTTTTTTCAATAGGAAAGGGAAAAATTTACGATGGTCGATGTAGCAAAGGAAGGTGATAAATAAATTTCTGTCAAAAGAACTGATTAATGAAGGGATTTCTCCTTTTTCAAAATAATTGGTTTTGAAGGTTGAAAGTTTTGAAAGCAATTCAGATACCTTAATCGTTGAAGTGTGGGGTATCGTAATTGGTGATTGGTAATCAGTAATTGGTGATTGGTGATCAGTAATTTGCATGAGAATAATTTCTACCAATTCACCGACGTATATCAGTTTCATTTCACCATCTACGTCAATACGAGGGGTTTCGTTATGGGTAAGCTGATGACAGAATGTGGCTACTACTGAATTATAGTAGGGATTCCCGAAAGGGCCGAATACATTGGGAATTACTAAACCTGTGAATCTTGCATGGTTTCTTGCAGCCCATTCTTCCAGCAAAGCCCTGCCTTCTTTTTTTGATTTTCCATATAAATTATCTCTTTCTTCCTGAGTGGATGAAGAAAATAAAATATGAGGCTTAGCCGCTGTTGTTTCGCAGGCAGCTATCAGCTGTTTTACCAGACCAATGTTGGTATTGTATATTACTTCTGCATCGTTGTGACGGTTCATGGCTGCAAGGTGTACAATAACATCGCACTCCTTAACAAATTCGTTTAAAGTGTTTGTATTCTGGAAAAATTCATCTTTAAATGGGATACGAATAAATTTTTCGGGATAGAGCCCCAGGGTATTAAAAAGATGGGTTCCAACAAATCCGGCTTGTCCTGTTATTCCGATTTTTAGCATAGTTTTTGGTAATTGGTAATTGGTAATTAGTAATTAGTGATTGGTTATTTGTGAATAGTTTTTTTTTATTTATTAGTCACTGACTTTATAAGTCCCTGAATCATTTTAGAAATTACATCTAATTTTTCAATTAATTCATCTGATTTATTTCGTTGAATATAATCTAAATTTTGGGAAACTATAATTTGAGTATTTAACTCAGCTGCACTTCCTAATGCAATATATAAAAATTGTTTAAATTCATTTTGATGATTTCTTGCAGCTCCTTCTGCAATGTTAGATGGAATTGATACGGCAGCTCTTCTCATTTGTGCGACAATGCCGAAGATCTCATTTTTAGGGAAAAAAGCTGTTGTTTTGTAAATTTCCACAACAAACGATACACTTAATTTCCAAACATCTAAATCTTTGTGTGTCCTCATCTTTCACTAATTACTATTCACCAATCACTAATCACCAATTTAAATCTTCTCTGATCATCTCCAGCTTCATCAAAAGCGCTTTCATCCCTTCCACATCCAGTCTTTCGGTATTGTGAGAATGATAATCTTCTACAGCAGAAACTTCTTCTTCGCCCTCGATAAAGAATTTATCATAATTCAAATCTCTTGAATCGCAGGGAATGCGGAAATATTTCCCCATGTCTTCACTTTTAGCCATTTCTTCACGGGTCACCAGGGTTTCATATAGTTTTTCACCATGACGGGTTCCAATGACGCCCACAGTGGTTTTAGATTTATACAAAGAAATCAATGCCTTTGCCAGGGTATCCAATGTGGCTGCAGGAGCTTTTTGTACAAACAAATCCCCGTTATTACCATGTTTCCAGGCATAAATCACTAAATCTACCGCATCTTCCAGTGTCATCATAAACCTTGTCATATTGGGATCGGTTACCGTAAGGTTTTTGCCTGCTTTCAACTGTTCTGCAAACAAAGGAATCACAGAACCCCTGGAAGCCATCACATTGCCATAGCGCGTGCAACAAATGGTCGTAACAGCTTTACTTCCCAACGCACGCCCTTTGGCTATCGCCACTTTTTCCATCATGGCTTTGCTGATACCCATGGCATTGATAGGATAACAGGCTTTATCGGTACTTAAAACCACCACTTTCTTTACACCATGTGCAATGGCTGCATCCAAAACATTTTCGGTACCCAATACATTGGTTCTTACAGCCTGAATGGGAAAGAATTCACAGGAGGGAACCTGTTTTAAGGCTGCTGCATGAAAAACATAATCAACTCCGGCCATGGCAGCTTCCACACTTCGCTGATCACGCACATCACCAATATAAAATTTCAGTTTTGGATGTTGTAACTTATGACGCATATCGTCCTGCTTTTTTTCATCCCTCGAAAAAATACGAATTTCCTGAAACTCATCTGTATGGAGAAAACGCTGTAATACAGCATTCCCAAAAGAACCGGTGCCTCCGGTGATTAATAAAATCTTATCTTTAAGCATCATAATTGAATTTATATTGAAAATGATTAGTTAGTTATATTCACTAAAAATTGGTTAATATACTGATAGTCAGTAGGTGAATTAAAAAACATTCATCATAAAAGACACCTGATAATCAATAAGTTACTCCGTAATTGCGGAATAAAGGTATAGTTAAATCATAAATTTTATGGGCTGTAGTTTAGATATGCGTGGTAAACCACTTCGAAATTCTTCATTCGTTAATCGTCGTTTGGTAATAATAATTTGTATGTTAATGAATTATGAATAAAGATTAACGAATATTGAATAATGAAGTAAAAGATTTATATAGTTTTGCATTCAAAAGCCTTATTGCTGGCTAGCTCTGATTTAACAACGCAATTTTAAACTTGAACCATTTTATGTTATAATTTATCTGATAAGCAGATTTATAAGAAACCTGATATTTATTAAAAATCATCAGTCTTTTAGTTTAAGGATGAAATCCAGCATTTCAGCCCCCTTTTTTATATGAGAAAAATTTTCTAATAAAAAGTTTTGTCCATTCTTTGCTACATTTTTTGCTTCCCCGTAATTAGCTAAAATATACTCTAATTTTTCAGCATATAGTTTGTAATCCGATGGTTCTGAAAAATAGACATGTATCTTGTCTTTTACATATTTTGAATTTTCCCCAACATTCGTCAACAAGGTAGGTACACCTGCTGCTAAATATTCACCCAGTTTAGTGGGGAAACCACCGCTGGCTCTCTTAGTGTCTGGTTGCGAAGAAACCAAAATTTTTGCATTTTTTAAAATTCCGGGCACTTCATGGTAATCTGCTTTTCCTTTTATTATTACTTTCTCTTTTAAATCAAGCTTAGTAATTAAATCTTCGATGATTTTCCTGTTTTCTTTATTCGGACTTCCGTATAAATGAAGCTGTATCTCTGAATATTCAGGCGAAATGACAGCAAAAGCCCTGATGATATTGTCAACATCATCTTTTGATAATTCCATATTCCCCATATAACATATATATGAATGTAGTGGGTGGTCTATAGGGGTGGTGATGTCAGTAAATCTTGAAACATCTGTTATGGTAGAAAGTATCAATGTGGGTTTCTCAACAAAATTACAATAATATTCCTTTAGTTTCTGAGAAATGGAAATATAACCGCTTATATTGACTAAAACCATTTTATAAAGCGCTTCTTTATAGTAAGGGATTTTGTCCTTTAATTTGTGTCTGATGGGAATAGGAAATTCATCAAAAATAAAAACAGATGAAATATTTAAAAAACGGGACAGTATCGAATAAACAAATAAGGATCTTATTGAGTCTGTGCTGATTATTATGCAATCGATGGCTTTGTTCTTGTGTTCTTTATAAATTCTTAAGCAGGATGTGGTATATGCAATCATTCTTCTTATCCCGGATAGGATGGCTATGGCCCTGATAATTTTATATTTGTTTTTTTTCCGCCCGCTGGTATAACAATATGATATATTCTGAAAATTCCCTTCCCCGGAAAATTCACTTTTTACCCCATAATTTTCAGTTGGGAAAGGTAAAAACACCCTGACTTCGGCAGCATTGGCTATCATCCCTTTGGAATAAGCAATGATTCTGTTGGTGGCTGCTAATTCGTTAGGGAATTGATATATTGAAATAATTCCAATATTCTTATTCATTGTTTCTTTTATATTTGCGAATAATCAGACAGATCTATTGCTGATATATTTTAAGATTTTTAGGGATACAGATGCTTAAAAACAAAAAACTCAGGTACAGATGCCGGGTAGTGATATCCTGTGAAAAGGCCAGTATGAGCAACACAAAAAACAGTAAAAAAGTAAAGGTAGCTTTGTTGTTAGGTGTTATCATCCCTATGATTCTTTTGGAGGACATGTATAATAATACATAATAAAACAGGGAAACAGGAATACCATAGGTTCTGATGATATTTGTCAGTCCATTGGGTGTGACGGAATTGGTGAGTTTCCAGTCAATTTCCCTGATGTTTAAGCCATGCCCCATCCAGGGGCTTTGCTGTATCTGGGCAAAATGTATAAGTGCAGCTCCAAAGCGGCTGTAACCTTTTTCAGAAGCAACATCTAAGTCGTTGATGATTTTTGCACCAAAAAAATCGAGGTTCCAGACCAGAATAAAAACTATGAGTATGATGAGAAAAAAGATATAATTCAAAACTTTTTTGGTACCTTTTTGTGTGGAGATCAGGTAAATAAAGAACAAAGTAGTAAACATGGCCAGATAGCCGGTGGTTGATAGGGTTGTGATATTGGTAATTAAAAGAACCATGGAATATTTGTTAAGAATACTGTTTTTAAGAATCAGGCTAAACAACAAGGCAATGTTGATAAAAATAGTAAACATCCCCGGTTCCCAGAAAGGGCCGCTGTTACGCGAAAATACCTCATTAGCACCCCCGTTAAATGTATACAATAAAATATTGGGATTAAAATCTACATTATTATAGGCATTTGCATCACCTGATAAAGGGTGGAAATTAACAGATACCACATCTATATAAAAATTAAGTATGGGTTCATAAAGTGAAGTAAAATAAAAGAATAAACTGATGATGCATATATAATAGATGACCCTTACAAAGGTAAAAACGAAATTTTTTGCCAGTACTGAAATCACAAGATAATAGGTCAGAAAACGCAAAAACAATCCGGGTACAATGGAAGCATCCAGCTTATAAAAGATGGCATGTAACGTATAAATAAAAATAAAAGGAATAATAATAATAAAAAACCGGTAGTTAAATGTAAGTTTACGTTGTACAAAAGTGATAAACGCAAAAAACAATAAATAGTAAATTAAGCCTGTACTTCTGTAAAAGTACTCAAAGCCCGTGAGTGCAATTAAAAAAGTAAACAAAAAGGAATCAACTATGTTTTCTAATTTTATTTTTTTCATGTATTTATATTTTATTAAACAGCTGATATAGTTATTGTTAAAATATTCAAGTTTGTTAATTTCATTTTATGGTAGTTGCTTACAAATTAAGACAATATACATGATTAATTTCTTTCTTATTTGTTCTTTAAAATTTGAACATTTTATAATGAGATTCTACATTAATTTCTAACGGTTCCAGATACCTGTTGCCTTCAAATTGATTACCTTGTAATATTGTACATAGGTAAAAATATTGTAAGGGATTGAAGTTAAAATCATGGAAAAAATCATTCCATTCACCCCCCAATTCAGGTATTTGACAAAAATGACGGCAATAATGATATTAAAAACAGCTAAAAAAGAAGAAATGTAAATTTGAATGGCAAGTTTACCAATGCCATTTAAGAAAAATCCATACGAACTTCTGAAGGTGTAAACCATAAAATAAATTCCTGTTAATATTACCGTACTATTGGGTATCAATACTTTATCGCCAATCCATATTTTAAAGAACAACTTCGAAAAAACGATCATAATAATAGTAAAGCCACACATGGCCAGCCACAATATATTTAGTTGTTTGATTGATTTTCGGATCCAGTTAAATTCTTTTTTAAAATAGGCATCTGTAAAACCCGACCAGAAAGGTGTATTGATTGTAAGGATAATAAAGCTTATAATTGACATATAAGTATAGGCTAAATTATAAACCGTAACATTTTCGCTTCCTGCAAAATAGTTGATAATAAAATTACCTGTAGAAAAAATGATGATAAAATTTACCTGTAATAGAAAAAATTTACTTCCCAGACCCAATAAGTCCTTAACATATTTGAGTTTAACATATTTCAGCGAAGGTATGTATTGTAGATAACTTGTTCTGAAAAAAAAGATATTGGCAGCGATAAAAACAATAACCGGCATTAAACTGCTGATGATACCAAAGGTTAGCAATGTAACCGATGATTTATCAAAATAGTACATGATAAAGAGGGAAATGAGCACAAAAGTACTTCCAATCGAATTAACCAGACTGCTTAAAAAAGTCTTCTGGTCAGCTAATAAAACAGAGCATATTAATTGAGTAATCAGTCGTATGAAAAAGAAGAGAAAAATAAAAATGATGAGTATATTCAATTCTTCTTTCGAAATAAGGGAAGTATTTAATATTTTTTGCCAGTTCAGGAAGTTATTTACTACCATAAACATCAGGAATAACAAAAAGCAAATGATAGTGATAGAAAAATAGGCAGTGCTGGTATATACTTTTATTATTTTTATTTTACCTTTGGCTTTGTTTTCTGCAAACTTATTTCTTAATCCATGTCCTAATCCGATATCAAATATGGCAAACCATCCTATTATTGAGTTGATGGTAAGCCACAATCCATATCTTTGGGCATCAAGACAAGAGATGGACAAGGGTACCAATAAAAAAGAAATTAAGACAGTATAGGCTTTTAATACAAAAGTACCAATAATATTTTTCTTTATAGTAACCGTACGCTGATGGCCTTTATTAAAAAAATCAAGGATTTTTTTTATAATCATTTAGTGGATTTGAAATAAATGCTTAGATTTTTATAAATTTTCCCAATACCATTTTACGGCTTCTTTTAAGCCTGACTGTAAATTATGCGAAGGCTGGTATCCCAGCAATGTCTTAGCTTTTTCGATACTTGCCAGGGAATGTGGGATATCGCCTTGCCTGTTTGATCCATATTTGATTTCAACATTGGAAATAGCAGAATCATACTCACTTAAGTATTGCTTAAGGTAGTTTACCAGCATATTCAAATCGTTTCTGTCGCCTACCGCTGTATTGAATACTTCGCCAACTGCTGCTTTGTTTGTTGTGGTTGCTGCAAGGTGGTTCATCTGAATTACATTGTCGATATAGGTAAAATCGCGGGAGTTGGTTCCATCACCATTGATGAGCGGCGATTCATGTGCCATCAGTTGCATGGTAAATTTAGGAATAACCGCTGCATAGGCACCATTTGGGTTCTGACGTCTGCCGTATACATTAAAATAGCGCAGACCGATAATATCCATGCCGTAATTCAGTCCGAATACGTGGGCATAAAGCTCGTTTACATATTTGGTGACAGCATAAGGTGAAAGTGGCATACCAATCACGTTTTCGACTTTGGGCAGATTAGGAGAGTCGCCATAGGTAGAAGAGCTGGCTGCATATACCAGTCTTTTTACTTTTGCATCCCGGGCAGCAAGCAATACGTTTAAAAATCCGCTGATATTTACTGCATTGGAAGTGAAAGGGTCGTTCAGTGAGCGGGGAACTGAACCCAAAGCAGCCTGTTGCAATACAATTTCAACGCCTTCCATGGCTTTCATGCAGTCTTCCTGGTTGCGGATATCACCTACTATTAATTTGAAATCCGGGTTGAACAAATGTTCTTTCAGGTTTTCGATGCGGCCTGTAGCGAAATTGTCCAGACATACAACCTGGTTGCCGTATTTTAATAAATCTTCACAAAGGTTGGAACCAATAAAACCAGCACCTCCGGTAACCAGGACACGGCTGTTGCTGATTCTTTGATATGCTGTTAAATCTGCATTTATCATCAGATAGTTGGTTTAAGATTTGATATTATTTCGGTTAATTATGCGTTTCTTTTTGTTTTATTCTTTTCAGAACTTCCAGTAATCCAATGGGAATCTTATTAAATCTTTTGCTGATTCATCATTGTCCATATTGGAAAAGACCATTAATTTTGAATTTTCTTCCAGGGCTTTAAATCCATTGACATAGCCCTGAGGGAGGACTAAAATATTGCTTTCGTTTTCATTTAATACAAAGGTTTCAGCTGAAAGATTTGCAGAAGGATTTTCCCAATTGCCAGCACGAATGGCTTTTATCATAAACGAACCTTTGACTACATAAAAGTATTTCCGCTCGTTTTTATGTCCCTGCCAAGCCCGTATAACTGCAGTATCGGCATGTTCAATAATGTAAAACCGTTTTACATCTTCTAAACAAAAATCATTTACAAAAGATAAGGAACCACGCGAATCACGGAAATTTCCTCCGTGTATGATGTGTGGCTTGTTGAGGTTTGATGGCATCATCAGTTGTTAAGGCTTTTATTCAACGTATTTTTTGTTTATTTACTTTAGGCGGGTTCTAAAAAGATATTTCCCCAATTATTTAATCGTAATATGGTTTTCCTGCTTTAATATTTCAAATTAGCAAGTCACGGGGTGACTTATTGATTGTCCGGAAATTTTATAATTCATGCATTATTAAGTCACCCCGTGTCTATCAATGTCTGAATCAGAAATCTTATCTTTATGCTTTTCTGTCTTTTTCCATTTCCTTCTCGTACTTTTCTCTTTTTAAAGTTTTGGAAAACCAAGAATAAGAATATTGAATATCAGTAATTTATAGCTGAAATTCGGGATGTGTTAACACAGCTTCGCCTTGTCAGTTACATGAAAAATAATGTTCCAACAAGGCTAAATCGAATGCAAAAATAATGATTTTTATTAACTTATTCTTGGCTTAATTATATATTTTGTATATACTTTTGATATTAACCTTGTAATGACTTATTTGTTTATTTTTTTATATTTATGATTACATTTATATACGTTGCTTTTCTTTCTGTCTTCTCTGTGTTGCTCTATGGTTAAAAAAAACTTAAACGCAGCGCAATGCGACGTTTTATATATAGAGCCACAAATCAGGTAGTTGTTATACAATCTTTTGGTTGTAGTTTAGTTAAGCGTTGGTAATTTAATTTCTTAAATAACGTAATATATAATGATTTAGAAATAGAAAAATCATGGCACTCCAGAATAATCCATCAAACAGTAAGATATCAGAAAACACTTCATCATTTAATAATTACTTTATAATAAATCAAGCTTTTCAGGAAAATTATTTTATTTTCTTTACTTTTCCTGATGAAAAGTAACAAAAATCAGCGCTTACGATAATTTTGCTAAAAATCAAACGTATTGAATACCTGCCGCGCCCCCAGCTGTCACAAAATAAACATTTTTTTCATAGTTAAGATTATCCGTTGTGACTTCGGGAGCGCTGCACAGGCCATCGCTCATTCAATTCGTCTTGATTTTTAACGCAAAATTCCCGAAGGCGCGTCCTTTACATGATGATTATTTTAAATTTAAAAAAAATGAAGAGAAAGCCTGGCTACGAAGCCCTTCCAACCTCATCCCCACCCCTTCTCCTGAAATGAGAAGGGAGGTTCTTCGAATCAAATCTATCCTTATTTCAAATTAAAAAAAAGACAAAAACATTATCCACGAAGCAGGAACGACCTCAAATCATTTACGCTACAAAACAAGACATTAAAATAGCGGTGGCCTTGCAGCAAGCAATGCAGGAGATGGCGAAGTAATTCAATAACTTAAAAGCAATAAATATTTTTCGCCACGGCTTGTATTGCGCAGGAATTTTAATGTCGTAGTTTTGAAGTAAAGGATTTGCAGTCTTGATTTTTTGTAACTTTTTTATCAAGAAAAAAGTTTGAGGAAAAATAAAAAATCTAACATTTATTGAGAATGTTACTTTTGATAAAATGTTACTTTTTTATTTTACTTTTCCTGATGAAAAGTAACAAAAATCAGCGCTTACGATAATTTTTAACGCAAAATTCCCGAAGGCGCGTCCTTTACCCCATGCTTTACTTTAAATTTTAATTAAAAGAATTCCTCGATGCTATGCATCGGGGTAAAAAAATAAATATGTCTGCTTTGCAAACTCCATTATGATACCTCGAGGCTCTGCCTCGGGTAGATTCATTTTGTGACTTTGTATCCCAATTTCCGACTGGCAGGTTAGTTGCTATAATTTAGTTTCTTATATTTTTCAATTCTTGATTGGCATTAGTATTTAAGTGGCTGTCTCAAAATACAATTAACACTTAAATTAAGACTCTGAGATTCTCTGTGTATTCTCTGTGATTCTCTGTGTAATAATATTTTACAAATCACACAGAGTGACACAGAGCTTTTCACAGAGTTCCACAGAGAACTTTTGAGACAGCCTCTTTCCGGAATAATCATCCACCTGTGTCTCGCTTTTACGAGATGAATGTTTCAACTGTTTATTATTTTTATATTGATGAATTTTATTTCTTATAAAACCGCTTAGCGGTTATCTCAATTTTCACTATTTAAGTTTTCTTTTAAGCAAAATAAACAACTAAAATTTGCAAATTATCATATATTGTTTATAGAATTTTGATATAAATGGACGAAAAATATCGACCAAAATATATTTTTTTTTATTTATTTTTCTTTAGAAATTTTCAGGCTCTTTTATTTTTAAATTTTGTTATATATTAAAATACAATCAGATAAGATTTATATTTTGCTGATAAATTCCTTAGATGCTCCCTTCTCTTATTTAGAATGATTATTAATTAACGTTATTTAACATTTTTTTAATCTGAAAGTAATTTTTACTAAAAAAATGTGTTACTTTTACGAATTCATAAATAAAAACATTCA
>CAIUKU010000359.1 GCA_903899825.1 uncultured Bacteroidales bacterium
ATTATTTAACGATTATTTTTTTTGTATAAACTTTATTAGAACTAATGACTTTAGCTATATAACATCCAGTCGTATTTCCTTTCATGTCTATCGAAACAGATTCATTTGAGCATTCATTCTTCTTAATTATTTGTCCTAACATATTGTAAATAAATATTTCGAGTATCTTCTCGTTACAATTTAAGTAGATATTTTTATTATTGGAATAAATGTAAATATCCTGAATATAATTAGTTGATACTGCTAAAGGAGTTGATTCAAAGAGTAGCTGAAAACGGTCTGCATTATCATTGATAGTTGCTGTAAAGGTATAATTCTGAATTTGATGTAAATCTATAACAGTATTTGTAAATAAATCTTTTAGATATATATATGTAGGGGTTGAGAAACTGTTTGTGTTTCCGGCTTGTATCCTATAATTTCCATTTATACCTGGTTTAAATCCTATGGGTAGTATATTGTGTTGATCAGTTGTAGTAAGGTTATTGATGCTGTAGTATTTATTCATTTTTACAGAATACAAGCCCGGAGCTGAAGGATTTATGCTGAATTTTTTCTCAGCACCTCCCAAATCATTGGTATATCCAAAGTTTACAATGATTTCATCACTAAAACTATTTTCATCACAAATAACTTTTAAATCAATAGAATTTTCAATGCTGCTTGATTTTAACCAGGTCTGTGAAGCGTGTTCCAGTGCATTGTTATTAAATTTAAAAATACCTGCAGAAGCTGCTTTAACCCAGAATCCCTGTGAAGAGGCAATATAGTTAGAAACACCATTTGTTCCGGCAGTACCATTTGAAATAAAACTGCCATAATTACCAACATTCGGATTCCAAATCCATATAGCTGCATTATTTGAAGCTGCATTATCAAGCATTCCTCTGTCAAAACCAGTAGATGTATTCCAGTTTATTGCAGAAGGATAGGGGTTGCCAATCAAATTCCATCCACTGTATGCTCCTTGCGTAACAGTAAGCGGGACATTTATTATACCATTATTTAGATTCCCGCTAAAGCTCTTAGTTGTTATACTTGGGAAGGATGCTGCATAAGCTTTACCTGGTATAAAATTATTCCCATTATTTGAAGCTGAAAAATCTGTCTGGTTGGCAAACTCAATCCAGTTGGCTAATGCTTCATTCCATAAGTAGAATCCATTCAACTGATTAAAATCAGGACTGATAGATTGAGCTGAAACAGCGGATGATAAGATGTGAAATTCATCTGGATTGTCAATAAAGCAGTTGACCGTATTTGATGAAGCTGTTAACATCCCATTATTTATCAATGATGCTTTTCCACTACTGTCTGATTCAAGTGTAATAATTCCTTTAGCCAGTAAAGCTTTTGAAGGATTGATAGTTAGTTTTCCCAGGGGAGATATAATTAGGTTGTTACAATAATTATTGACTGAATTAACAATGGCTAATTTATTGGCTGGAATTGTAACATTGGTAGAAGAATCCGGTAAACTATGATCCCAGTTTGCACTAATTTCCCAGGCATTTGAAACAGCAGCTGTAAAAGTTGAATTTTTAGGAATAATATTAACTGAATAATCTTCAACATCTCCCCATACTGCATTACCACAAGGGAATGGATTTGGACCATTTCCGGAATCATCTAATCTGATTCTTAATCTGGTTGTGCCAATATATGCTCCGACCGGAGGTGTAAAATTTGCTGTGATGTGTGGATTGACAAATGATCCGCTTGAAGAATAAATATTTTCACCGGTATCTGTAAAATCACCATCATGATTCCAATCTGCCCATATCAATACCTGATCGGCCTCATAAGAATTAGTACAATTGATTGTTGCTGTATAATTCATACCAATCTGCATAGTTGTAATCAGATTCGAAAAATCCTGATAACCTCCGTTACCTCTTACTGATGACTGGTTTATGGAACCTAAAGTTACATTTGAAATATATTCTCCGTATGAAAGTGTTGTAGTTGAACCTGCTGCACAATAGCCTGCTGTTGTGGTACTTCCGCTTAAAGCAGGTTTTTTATAACAATAGTCAGGGGAATTGTATTCATAAATATCATAAAAATAGGTAGTTCCATCGATCAACGCTGTTAAATTAACGGAAGTTCCTGTTCCTTTATATACAACGTAATTTCCAGTTCCAATTTGTGTGCCTTGTCCAAAAACTGCATTAGCACTATAAGTATTTCCGCTTACCGGAATAATATTAACAGCACTTCCTGCTCTTCCGATAATTAAAACTGAACTACCTGAACCTCTAGTCCATCCAATTGTCATAGAACTATTCGTTACGGAATTAGATGTATAGGATGTAGCTTGAAGTGCGGGTTGAGAACAAGGTAATGGAAAGTTAACATTAAATGAAATCGTTGTATCTGCTGAACTTACATTTGAAATATTTAATCCGCCAATACCTCCGTTTTGTAAAAAACATCGTGGATTTGTAGTGTCATTGATTGAAGTTCTTCCCACAGTGGAAGAGAAAAAAGCATTGTATGTATTGCCATTAGTTGTAACAGTACCATCCGGTCTGTATAAATAAATTTCATCCGGCGGGCCATTGCTATTACCGGAAACTCCACTATCAATTCTATAGACCAATAAACCAGATCCGGGAATATTTGATTCGAAAATTCCTGCTTTATTTCTGTATTCAACTACAAAATATTCATTGAGCGCATAAGGTGAGGCAATTTTATAACTATTGTTCGTTGATGAAGATAAGGGATGTAAGGTATAAGTACCTGAAGTGGTAATTTCCGGGATTGTACTTATCCAGGAATGATTGGTGTATTTCCATTTCATATAGGCTGACATATGACCTGATCCACTTTCCATTAAATCCCAGCTACCTACCGGAGTAATAACCCCCTGATTGGTATAGTGGTATAAATCAGGTGCACCCAAAGCGTGAAACATCTCATGGCAAAGTGTTCTAACAGATACCTGATTTTCTGGCTGAAAAGTATAATCAAATACTCTTTTTCCATTAATATTTATTGTTTGGGAAAACAAAGCCCATCTGTGTGCCCATAATAAATCATTCCATCCACCGCTACTTCCTTTAATTATAAAACATACATTGTCTACTTTATTATCTCCATCCCCATCTAAATTTAGACTGTTAGAAACAGGTGAATTATTGTTGATCCAGTTCACAGCATCTACAAGTAATTGATGTTCTCTTGAAGTTCTTTCTGTTCCATTGGCACCACCGGTATATCCTATTGGGTTTGTAGTAGCATTATAAGGTTGGAAATAATTGCGTGAATGCGTATCCTGATAAGACAAATTTGTAGTGAACTCACAAAAAGGATAATGTGTGCTATTGATAATGAGATTATTATAAGAAACTTCTTTGTAATAAGATTTTAGTGTGTTTCCTGTGACAGGATTAAATTTATCGTCGTAAACTTGCCTTGTTGTTGAAAATTCAGCATCATCCGAAAAACGAATATACATGACTAAATTATTCAGACCACCTGAATGAGGTGCTCTGGTAGGTATATTATTATTTTTTGTTTCGTAACTAAACATATCGTTTCGAATGTGCTGATATTCTTTTTCTGAAATCTTTACCCATTTTTTCAGACCAACAGCTGAAGGATCTACACTCTTTACTTTATATGCAGAAGGTTTTATATGATCACCGTCTTTTTCGGCATAGTAATAATAACCATTAGGAGCTTGAATATAGGTATATCCATCATCATCATGAATCCAGTTAAAAAACTCATCACCCGAAACAAAACAACCAATCTCTGTTCCATCAGGTTGTACAATAGTATAAGGAAGTTTTTCAAAATAAGCTGCTTTTACAACAGAAAATAGTAAAAAGAATGTAATTATAAGCTGCGCTTTTTTTTTCATAAAGTAATGAATTTAAAAAATATAAATCCGTTGATTTTGCATTTTGAAAAACAAATAATAGCTAAGAAACAACGATAAATTGATATTAGTAACGAATGAGCTTTCCTTTTTGTTGATTAAGTCCGATTTTAAGTCTGTAAAAATATATACCCGAACTAAGCTTAGATACATCCAAAACAAGTTTTTGTAATCCTTTGTTTTGTTTTCCATTAAATAAATTTATCAATACCTGTCCAGTAATATCTAAAACTGCCAATTCGACATCATTATTTTCAGTGAGTGTATATTCTATGCTTGTTTTGGTGTTAAAAGGATTTGGATAAACATGTACATTAAACAGATTAGAACTATTTTCTCTTATACCAAGCACTTCTGTTTTTGCATTTCCTGTTAAGGCAGGTTTTTTGAAGCAATTACCAGAATTAGCATATTCGTATACAGCAAAATGATAGTTCGTTTCAGGAGCTAATCCAGTTAATTTAAAAGAAGTTCCATTCCCTTTATAAACAGCATAATTGCCGCTACCTATTTCTGTTCCGTTTCCAAAAACGGCATTGGCTGTGTATACAGTTCCACTAACAGGATCTGCATTTACGGCACTATCAGCCCTGGCAACAACTAATACAGCATTACCATTACCACGCGTCCATCCAGAAGTTATTGAGTTATCAGTAATGGCCGATGTTGTAAATGATGTTGCCTGAGCGCCAGGAGGGGTACATACAACTGCATTTCCTGTTAAAGAAGGTGTTTTGTAACAAATACTACTGCTGTTATATTCATAAATTGCATAATGATATGTAACTCCGGCAAGTAAAGCTGTTGTAGTTACAGAAGTTCCTGTTCCTTTATATATAACATAATTTCCGGTTCCTATTTGTGATCCGCTGCCATGGGCAGCATTAGCAGAATAGGATGTACCACTGATAGGATCAGCATTTACAGGATTTCCAATTTTTCCAACAACAATTACACCAGCAGTTCCGTTACCTCTGGTCCAACCTATGGTAAGTGTATTATTAATGGAAGAAGAAGTAAATGAACTAGCCTGAATACTTGGTGGATTACATACGGTTACAGTTCCTGGCAAAGCTGGTATTTTATAACAATTATAGGTTGTATCAAATTCATAAACAGCAAAATAATATGTAATTCCGGATGTTAAAGAAGTTAGATTTACAGAAGATGCAGATCCTTTATACACTACAAAGTTACCATTTCCAATTTCTGATCCGCTACCAAAAGCTGCATTGGCATTATAAGATGTACCACTGGTAGGAGAGGTATTAACAGTACTTCCTGCTTTAGCAACAACTATTACTGAATTGCCATTTCCACGGGTCCATCCAACAGTCATTGAAGAATCTGTTGAGGCTGAAACGGTAAATGAGCTGGCCTGGTTAGTTGGTTGTGTACAGGGAAGACTAACATCAAAAGAAATACTGCTTCCGGCTGCTGTAATATTAGATATATTTAATCCTCCTGCATTCCCGTTTTGAAGAAATCCTGATGGATTTGTAGTGTCATTAATTGCTGTTCTTCCTACTGATGATGAAAAATATGCATTATTTGAGTTGCCGTTTACAGTTGTTGTTCCATTTGGTCTATAAACATATACCTCGTCAGGAGGTCCGTTGGCATTGCCGGTTTCAAAGGTATTAATTCTGTATACAATTAATCCTGAACCAGGAATATTCGTTTCAAATGTCCCTGATTTATTCCTGTATTCCACCATAAAGTATTCATAAATTGAATTGGGTGAAGCAATTTTATAACAATTGTTTACTGATGATGTTACTGGATTTAACGTATAAGTTCCTGATGTTGTAATTTCAGGAATAGAACTAATCCAGTAATGATCAGAATATTTCCATTTCATATAAGTAAGCATATGCCCCCCACCACTTTCCATTAAATCCCAGTTTCCGACCGGTGAAAATCCATCTTGTGAATAATGGTATAAATCAGGTGCACCCAATGCATGAAACATCTCATGGCAAAGCGTGGTTACACCAACTTGTGATTCAGGTTGGAACGTATAATCATAAACTCTTTTGCCATTGATATAAACATTTTGAGAATAGAGTGCCCATCTGTGAGCCCAAAGTAAATCATTCCATCCACCATTGCTTCCTTTTATAATAAAGCACACATTATCAACATTGTCATCACCATCTCCGTCAATATTTAATGATGTTGGAATTGCAGAATTTGCGTTAATCCATGCAATTGCCATTGCCAGTAGCTGATGTTCCCTTACTCTTTTATCCGTATCATCTACATACCCAGATGGATTTGTAGTGGCATTGTAAGGCTGGAAATAATTACGGCTATGCGTGTTTTGATAGGATAAATTTGTCGTGAGTGCACATGCAGGGTAATGAGAACTACTAATCGTCAGATTATCATAGGAAACTTCCTTGTAATAAGATTTGAGAGAAACACCACTTGCAGGGTTGAATTTATTGTCAAAGTATTGCCTGTTTGCATTAAATTCAGCATCATCAGAGAACCTTATATATACAACAATATTATTCAAAGTGCCGGTATGAGGAGCTCTGTTTGGTGTTGTTTTGTCTTTTTTTTCGAAACTAAACATGGCATCCCTTTTGAGAAGATAAGCTTTCTTTGAAATTTTGACCCATTTGCTTAATTTGACACTTGCTGGATTAATACTATTAACTTTATATTTTCCTGGTTTTACATAATCTTCGTTTTGCACTGCATAATAATAATACCCGTTTGAAGCCTGTATGATTGTGTACCCTTCCTCATCATGTATCCAGTTGAAAAATTCATCACCTGATACAAAACAATTGATCGTTTGTCCATCAGGTTGAGTAATTGTGTGGGGAAGTCGTTCAAAATTGGCTGCTTTGACGAAGGAAAATGACAATGTAAAAACCAATATAAATAAAATTCTTTTTCTCATTCTTATTTTGATTAATATAGATAAATATAATAAATGCTTTCTGAATGCAAAAATACATTAG
>CAIUKU010000360.1 GCA_903899825.1 uncultured Bacteroidales bacterium
ATTCTATTTTCATTTACTAGAAATAAGTTTATTCCGTTAAATCTTCAACTGTCGTTTCTAACTTGTAACCTTTGATAATATAATTGTAGAATTTATTTTTTATCCATTTTTGCAAAATCACATGCGCTACAAAAGCTACAATAACATAAAATGCAGCAACAGATAGAAATCCTAAATAGATTTTGCCAAACATTTCACCCAGCCAAAGTGCTGCACCCAGATTGAGAAAAAGAATTATTGATCCCAAAATTGCCACCACCACTGTGTGCGATAAAAATGAAGCTGCACTATCGGTAGTTTTATCCAATGCCTTAAGTTTCACCAACTCGTAGCTTGTAAGCCCATATTGTGCGGCCTGTTCCAATAAAGATTCTAAGGTATTTGATGTGTCTTCCATAATTTTAAATTTTAGAGAGTAGATGAATATGCTTCACGCAATGAATTGATTTCCATTTGTAAATCCAGTAGTTTTTTTAGAGCAATGGAATGCGGTTGCCCTTCTATCCATCCATCATTAAGATTCAAACTCTCTAATAGAGAAGCCAAACCATAAGAAAGTAACGAGATATTATTTTCCTCTACCGTTATATAAGCAGCAGGAATAGCTTTGAACATTTGCCTTTTCATTTGGATATTTTTTATATTTAAACATTAAGCCCGCTCCCTATATTCATTGAAAATCACAACAACAATATATAACAGAGCAGACTTAACAATTAAATAAGTTTGAAATTATTTACTCTTAGCAGTTTTTGCTTCTTTTTCAGCTGCCTCTGCTTTGCTGATGGCTTCTTCCGCTAAATCAGTTACATCGTCTTTAACCTTTTCGAATTTTTCGGTAATGGTATCAATGAAATCACTGAATTTGTCTTTCAATGCATCTACTTCACGACCGCTTTTTCTGTAAATAGTTCTGCGTGTTACTGCGCCTTTTGCTGGTGCAAACAAAATTCCTAATAATGCGCCTGTGGCTGCTCCAGCCACAACACCTAATGCTACTTTTACTGTACTCATAATGTTGTTTTTTTTAATGTTTGGTTTTATACTAATTTTATTATGCAAATGTACCGCTATTCACAAGCGGGGCTGTTACATAATTTCGCAGAAGAATTACATCATTCACACATAGAAGTTGATAGAAAACCACATACTGGACAAACTAGAACAAATAAAAAAAAGGAGGCTAATTTGTTAACTGTCTGGAAAAATTTAAAATACATTGTTCCCATAGCTTCTCGATAGTTATCAAGAGTGGATTCTTCTACAAATGAACTTCGATTAGGCTATCGTATTTTGAACCGCAAATGTTACACCCCGCAACAGACCTGTAAATTATTCTGTTACGGGGTGATTTTTGTTTGTAAATTTACAGCTCTAAACTGTTTACATACTGGCTGTTTGAATAACGCATTCCATTGGCGGAAGTAAAATAAATCCAGCAATGAATAGTCGCACCGATCCAGATAGTAGGCATATCTACCGTACAAGAACCTGCAGAGTGTATTACCTCACTTACA
>CAIUKU010000361.1 GCA_903899825.1 uncultured Bacteroidales bacterium
TAAAAATAAAAATAAAAATTGAATCAATGTATTATTTTAAAAATAGCTAAAGCGATATTTTCTTTTCTTTTAAATTCAATCGTAAAGCAATGCGCTTTGTAAAAGGAAGTAAGTAATTTAAGATTATACATTTCACACAAATCAATTTCAGAGATAAGTTTCTTAAATCCAGCTGATCTAGAAAGCTCAATAAATTCCCCTAAAGCATAATTTACTACAGGATTGTAATAATTTTCATTGATTTCAGCACTATTTGTTATGGAAATCCAGGCCTCTTTTTTATCAAAAACATCAGAAAACAGCGTAAATAATACCTCTTCAGTTTCTCTGTCTTTTAAAGTTATGGTCAAGCTGTTTTGATCATATTCACTCTCGGTATATACATTCGCAATACCATGATTATAAACCTGCATCATTCTTTTTCTGTACAATTTACGTTTTACAATCAGATAAACAATCAGCAGAGCAATCACTGTCACGATACCAAAATATATGATTATAATTTCATTGGACGCAAAAAATGCACTGTCATATGGTCTGGAAAAGCGACCACGACTTAATATCAACATTTGATTAAACATTGAAACTTGCTTTAATCATTCTGTCTTTCCCCTGCATATCCTTGCGTATCTCACAATTAGAAAAGCCTTTTTCCAATAACATGGATTTTGTCTGGAATGCCATATTTTCATTGATTTCAACATATAAACATCCGTTTTTCTTTAACTTTATCGATGCAAAATCTGCAATGGCATTGTAAAAAACCAATGGATCCTCATTACTAACAAACAATGCCTGATGAGGCTCGTATTCCAATACATTGGCATGCATTTGTTTTTTCTCAGATTCAAAAACATAGGGAGGATTGCTCACAATTACATCCATTTCAGGAAAATCCTTCCATTTTTCCCGGTCAAAGATATCCTGTAATCTAAAATTAACTTCCACTTTATTTAGATTTGAGTTTGTTTTTGCTATTTCCAAGGCTTTTTCAGAAACATCCATTGCAACTATTTCGGCTTTAAACAAATGCTTCTTTAAGCTAATAGGAATACAACCACTACCGCATCCAATATCCAGTAAATTAAATAAATACGGATTATTCTTATAATCATCAATAATCCACTTTACCAATTCTTCGGTTTCGGGACGAGGGATTAATACATCGGAAGATAATGTAAACTCAAGATCGTAAAACCAGGTTTTTCCAAGGATGTATTGTACAGGCCTGAATATTTTCAAATCGTTGATGGCAAATTTTATCTTTAGCAATACCGATTCGTTCAGTAACTTATCATTATTTACAGTAAGCTGTACTGCATTTAAACCTGTATATGCTTCCATTACGAGATTAATAAAACTTTTTATTTCATTATCCTCATACAGGCCTATTAGTTCCTGTTTAAAAAACGCAACAACATCTTTGATTTTGTTAGAAGGAATTCTCATCTGTTTTTCCAATTTTTCAGCAAAAGTCTGAAAAAAAATTATACCGTGAGCAAAAAACATTGTAAGTTTGCATGATGAATGAACATAATACCTATATGCAACGCTGCCTGGAGCTGGCAAAAAAAGGGCTTGGACACACAGCACCAAATCCTTTGGTTGGATGTGTGATTGTTCACAAAGGAATAATAATCGGTGAAGGCTATCATCAAAAATATGGAGCAGCTCATGCTGAAGTGAATGCCATCCATTCCGTTAAAAACAAAGATTTGCTTCAGGATTCCATAGTTTATGTAAACCTAGAACCTTGTTCTCATTTCGGGAAAACACCTCCTTGTGCCGATTTACTGATTAAACACAAGGTTAAAGAAGTTTATATCGCTAATACAGATCCTAATCCTTTGGTTGCAGGAAAAGGAATTGAAAAGCTAAAAAATGCCGGTATTAAGGTAACCACAGGGATACTGGAAAAAGAAGCCGCTATTCTCAATAAACGATTCTTTTGTTTTTTTACAAAAAAGAGGCCTTATATCATCCTTAAGTGGGCAAAAACCTTAGATGGATTTATGGATATAGACCGCTCTCAACCAGGAAGTAATCTCAATTACTGGATCACAAACGATGAATTAAAAATTCTGGTTCACAAATGGCGAAGCGAAGAAGCTTCAATAATGGTTGGCACTAATACTGCACTTAACGATAATCCTCAGTTAAATATTCGTCTCTGGCAGGGAAATCAACCCTTACGTTTAGTACTTGACGAATATCTGAACTTACCTGAAACCCTGGAACTTTTCAATCAGCAACATCCTACGATTGTCTTTACTTCACAAAAATCTGAAAACAAACACAATATCAGCTTTTATACAATCAATTTCAATGAAAATCCAATTCAGCAAATCCTTGATTATCTTTATGAAATTAACATAATGTCTGTAATTATTGAAGGAGGGAGAGAATTATTGCAAACATTTATCAATCAAGAACTTTGGGACGAAGCCAGAATTCTTACCGGAAACAAAAATTTCGGTAAAGGATTAAAGGCTCCTGAAATTGAAGGAAATATTGCTTCAGAGGAAGAAATTAACAAAGACTGGCTTAGCATTATTTATAAATAAAATGCAATGCAACTGTCTATATGTTTTTTGCCCTTTTTATTCAAAAATAATCCGTCGCAGGGAATTTATAAAATGTTGCTCAATGGCAGAGAACTTATCATCCAGCCTCAATAAAACTGTTACTTCTGTCATCAATGCTTCCTTTTCTTCATGCGTTTTAGCAAATTTCTGAATATTATTACTAATCAGTTCAATGCAATTCATATCAGAACATTTTTCAAACAAATCATGTATTTTTACATAGCTGTGATTCGCTAAATTATTTTTAACAAATTCTACTTCATGGGTTTTGATTTTGACATCGCTATTTGCTGTAAATAAAAGAAGAAAAGCAATAAATTCATCTTTTTCGAAATTGTAATTTTCCATCTTATTATAATATA
>CAIUKU010000362.1 GCA_903899825.1 uncultured Bacteroidales bacterium
GTCATCTTTTAGAAAGGCTTGTGTGTTTAAAATTTGTTGCTTCTGTTTATTGAATAGAAAAAGAATGCATTAACAATTATAAACAAACATCAGAATGATAGATATACTCACTCAAAAGCCAAATTTAGTAATTGTTGATGATCATCTGATTTTCAGGCAATGTTTACAATCTCTTATCTCTAGTTCATCTATAGCCAATATAATTGGAGAGGCATCCAATGGTAACGATTTTATTGAACTTCTTACTCATCTTCAGCCAGATATGGTTTTGATGGATATCGATATGCCATTTATGAATGGGATTGATGCAACCAGGAAAGCATTGGAGTTAATGCCAGACTTAAAAATCATTGTATTTTCAATGTTCGCAAATGAAGAATATTATAGTAAAATGATTGATTATGGTGTTAAAGGATTTATTTTAAAATCGAGTGGTTTCCATGAACTTGAAAATGCAATTGAAACGGTTATGATGGGTGATACTTATTTTTCAAACGAATTACTCAGGAAAATAATAAATAATTATGGACATAAAATTGTTTCGAAATCATTGGAAAACCATGATCTTACCGATAGAGAAATAGAAATTTTGCAAAATATCTTCTTGAGCTTAACTACTGAAGAAATTGCACTAAAACTTTGTATCAGTCCAAAAACCGTTAAAAGCCACAGATCGAATCTGCTTGAAAAAACATATTGCAAAAATACGCCTCAATTAATCCTCTATGCTTTAAAACATAAAATTATTGTTTTATAAGGCTATAGTTTAAAATAGCATTATATTTATTTTCAACATAACACATTGAAAAAGATAGTTTAAATTGTTTAATGCCAATATTTGATAATAGATTTTTATATAAGTAGTTTAAAACCCATTATTTTCATTATTTCTTTATTAGCCTGTCTCTAAAGCTCTTTTGAGAACGCTGTGTTATCTTGAAAAAATTACAACACAGAGAATCAGTGAGATTTCACAGAGACAAATAGAGAAAAAAATGGATTTTCACTGGGTTTTGAGACAAAATCTTTATATATAGGCATTTCTTTTAAATCATGGTGATAAGTTAACGAATTTGACAGGCTTTAGCCATCATCTTTTATAATTTGATGTTTTTTACAACAGATACTAATCGACAAACTTTTATAGTAAACTAATTTTCTGAAATATAACTGTAAAACTCAATAAATCATAATTTTATATAGATTTCCATACTTTAGTCCGATATCCTTCTCCTCCTTAATCTCTAGTAAATTTACATTTATTTCCCCAACAATTTACTTCTTTTAGTACAGATTATCCTTTCGCCTCTACTGTAATTTTACCTATTCATTATTTAAAAATAAATAAAAAATGAAGGTAATAATTGCAGATGATTCTGATTTAATTCTTGAACGCTTGTATGATATGTTATGCAATTTCTCAGAAGTTGAGATAGTTGGGGCATTTAGCAATGGCATTGATACTTTGAAAACATTAAGAACGAAGAAAGCTGACCTGGCAATCCTTGATCTTAAAATGCCAGGTTTAAGTGGACTGGAAGTTATAAGTGAGATTAGAAAAAAAGATAGAAATATAAAGATCATACTGCTCACTTTTAATCCATGTGCATATTTACATCAAATGGCAATAAAAGAAGGTGCTGATTATTTTTATTCCAAAGTTGATGATTTTGAAAAATTAGCATTTGTGGTGAAAGAAATGTTAACGAAAGAAGTTTTGATGAAAAATGAATTATCATAAAATCAAAATAGATCACATTTTCAAGCCTTTGATAAGATAATACAAAAAAAATAATACAAATCAATCAATAATTACTAAATAAAACCTTAAAATTTTCACAACATGACAGAATTAAAGGCTGATAACTCAAGTTTGATACTTAAAAATTTAGGAGAAATGATAGGCAGTTTTAATCACTCAGAGATAAAAGAACCTTTCATAAATGGAAGAAAAACAATGGATGCACTGAGGATTCAAAGAACTGACCGCACATTTGTTGAAATTAGAATTCCGGGTTTTAATGGATCTGAAATAATAGATGAAATAAGAAAGGAAAAAAAGACCATACGGATATTTATGCTTACGTTTTATGCTTCAGCTGATTATCCACATTCAACGCTGAATGTTATTTCTGATTTCCTGTTTTCAAATCTGGATGAAGTGTGAAAATTAAAGCATAGACTTTTGAAAATCAGTCAAAGAGGAAAACAGAATAAAAAATACTATACAATATATTAACTAAAATATAGAACAATGGAAGTGCTTAATAAATCATCACCAAGAAAGATTAAATAACAGCATCTTAAATTAATAACAGAATTTAAATTTCAATTAGTCTTAATTAAAAAGATTAATATATTAATAAACAAATAATTATATATAATGAAAAACATTTACAAAACAAATCGTGTAAGAGAAATGCTAATGCCATTGGCTACGTTATTTCTCTTTATTGCGTTGCTTTTTGGAACGCAAAGTAGCTGGGGCCAAACAACAACTACTGTCAGGCTATATGCCGCTGATGCAACAACTGTAGGTGGTATAGCAACGAGTAGCGAACAATTCCTCACCACTGGTGCCTGGAAAAATAACCAGGCTGTTTCAAAGATGGAACTCTACCTTCCATTAACTTCATTAGGCACGTTTACAATTAACGATATTGCCAGCTTGAAGTTTTCTACAAAAAAAGTACTCCCAGCAGGTACCAACCTTGATTTTTACTGGGCTATTTACACAAATCCTTATGCCGGAGGATTTGGAACATGGTATGGTGAGCGGCTTAATTCCGAACCTATGTATTATAATGGGTTTGTTTCCCTTTACGATGCCTGGTCTACTTACCAGTCTACCACTACACCGAACCAGATGACCTTTTTTGATTCACACTACGGATCTATGGGTTGGTACAATGCTCCAACACTTGCAGATCTGCAGGCAGGACCTATCAACTGGGCTCTCAAGGGTGGTACAGCAACTACTAACATTAATTATGGAACTCAAACTGTAAAATATATATCAATATCTACCGGTAGTGCATGGAATGCAACTCTATTATCTTATCTTGATGATATTGAAATCACTTTAAATAATGGTGATAAAGTAATTTATGATCTTGAACAGGAAATATCACCTGTTACAACCATCCAAACACCAGTTCAGGTAAATTGTGGTTCTTATGATGTTCCTGTAACTGTAAAGAATTTTAATGATATTGGTGCTATTTCTCTGGTATTAAACAGCGATGCTTCAGTACTAGAATACCAAGGTGTTACAGTGAATCCTATCTTTAATGGTTCTACTACTATACAATATACAGCTCCTCCGGGACAATTCAGAATAGGATATTTTGGAAATACGGTATCTCTACCTGATGATGCTGTTTTATTTACTTTGCATTTTAATTTACTACCAAGTGTTCCCGGTACAACAAACCTAAGCTGGAATACTCTTCAGGGGGATTGTGAATATGCAGGCCCTAATGGCGATCCTGTTTATACAAGTACTTTCAATGACATTGCTGCTCCATGGACAATACCAACAAGACCTGTTGTAAATACAAATACAGGGATAGGGTATTGTACCATACAATCTGCAATTGATGCTGCACAAACATTAAATACGCATACTATTACAGTGGCAGCAGGTGTTTATGCAGAACAAGTAACAATTTATAAAAGTATACATCTATTAGGCGCAAGTGGAGCTATTATTCAATCTCCTTCAACATTGCCTGCTGCATCTGATCCGCTTTCTAACATAGTTCTGGTAAAGGGTGCTGGTATTAGTGCTGAAATTGCTGGATTTACAATACAAGGCCCTGGCCCAACAAACTGTGGTTCTATGGGAAGAGGTATCTTTGTAAGAGATGGTGCTTTTGCATATATTCATGATAATCAGATTCTGGATATCAGAGATGCTGTATTCAGTGGATGCCAGAATGGTATTGCAATTCAGGTTGGACGTAATGCTTTTAGTACAACTGGTACTGCAAATATTGTAAACAATATTATTACCGGATATCAAAAAGGTGGTATTGTTGTTGATAATACTGGTTCTTCAGCTACTATAACAAATAATACTGTAACTGGTGCAGGAACTACTTCTATTACTGCACAAAATGGGGTTCAGATTAGTCGTGGTGCTACTGCTACTATTAATGGTAATACTATAAGTGGTAATTCATTTCATCTTGTTGGCAGTACCTGGGATTGGGGTGCAGCCGGGATTCTTTTGTACCAAAGCGGAGCTGTTTCATTAACAGGTGGAAATAATTTATCAGGTAATGATAATAATTATTATGCTTCAGAAGTGTCCGGAGCATTAGCTTTAGGTGCTGAAACATTTGGAACTTCTACTGCTCCTGTTACTAAGGGATATGATATTGTTGATTATTCAAATTATAATTTAGATGCCAGAAACTGTATTTTTGAAACAGTAAATCCTGCTACTGCAACATTGTCTCAATTATATAATATTGAAGACAGAATCTGGCATAGTGTTGATGATCAGACCAAGACCGGATTTGTTAGCGTTAAAACAGGCAATGTTTATGTTACAAGAACAGAAACAGGCGCTCATATCCAATATGGTGTGGATGCTGCTACTACAGGCGATATTGTTAATGTTGGCCCCGGTAATTTTGTGGAAAATGTGAATGTTACAAAGGGTGTAACGATGCAGGGTGCTAATACAGGTATTGCTTGTCCTAATACCCGTTTTCCTGAAAGTATAATAAGTGGTTCATCATCATCTGCTGTTACTATTTTAGCAGATGCAGTAACAATTGATGGATTCGAAATCACTGATCCTTCAGGTAATTATGCAATTACTGCTGGAGGAAAGAACAATCTCCAAATTATAAATAACTATATTCATCATATTGGGACATTACCTGTATTAAGCGGTAATACACATGCTGTTGCAATAGTTATGAGTAGTACAGCCAGTATTCAGAATATTACTATTTCCGACAACTGTATCAGTGATGTAAAAGGTGGCGAAAATCCAGCTTTAACAGGAACTGATGCTAAATCAAACAATGGTACTGCAAGTGCTGTCGGAGTAGGCTGGTCGAATGCTACCAATGATATTGTTAATTTGCTCATTGAAGATAATACAATTTCTAATATAACAGCATGTACACAACCATTTGCAAATGGGGGTAAAGGTGCTTATGGTGTTATTGTCAATGTCGGAGCAGGTTCTGCTTATTCAGGGAAAGCTGTTAGTCCGGTAATCAATTGTAACTCAATTTCTGTTCTCAGTGGATGTTGGGCTCATGGTATTGGCCTGGAAGGCGAAACACCGGGTGCAATAGTTTACAGGAATGATATTAAAAATCTTACATCTACAAAATCTCCATCAGATGCGGTTTGCGTTATGATTGAAGACAATGCTGGTGCCGGAACTATAGCAATTAATGAAAACAGTTTTACATTAATGTCCTATGGTATTGTAAATGCAATGGCTGCATTAACAGTTGACGGAACTAAAAACTGGTGGGGAACCACAGGACCAATACCTCCATTAGTAGGTGGTAATGTAAGCTGGAAACCATTCTATACAACAGGTGTAAATGGTTCAACGCATCCTCCTTGTTTTCAATCATCAGGTACCCCTATTGATCGTATTCCAGTTTCATTAACCGAAACTCATGTTGATGTGGCATGTTTTGGTGGAAATACCGGAAGTATTGATATAACCGTAAATGGGGGTATTGCTCCTTTTACTTATGCATGGATAGCCAGCTCTGGCGGTACAATTCCTTCAGGGATGGAAGATGATCAGGATTTAACAGGCTTAACTGCAGGGACATATAATGTATCTGTAACTGATGGTAACCTTAGTGTACAAACTTTAGATATCATAATTGGTGAAAATCCTCTACCAGTAGTTTCTAATGTAAGCTTACAGTTTAAACCTGTAACTCCTGGGCCAATTTGGACTGCTGCAGGTGGTAACTTTGCCTCAGGATTCTCTATTTGCATGGATCCTGTAACTTATGCAGGTCAATTCTATTATTTAGATGCTTATACTTTAACTTCAAGTGTAGCATTAGCAACTGCTAACTTAAATCCATTTTATCTTGATCCTACCAGTACTTATGATGCTTCATGGTGGTCAAATAAAATGACAGGATGGTCTCCAGCAATGATTTCAGCAATGACAAGTATTCTCAATGGTACACAACCAATGTTCTATTTAAAATATACTGGCGCAGACTATCAGTTGATTGATGGTTTTATGCAATTGATTGGCGGACCTGAAACAATTCTTAGGGTTGATGCAGATTACCCAACAGGTACTTACAAATTTAATGGAACAGTCAAAGATATTAATGGCTGCAATTCACTACCATTTAATGTAATAATTAACTTTACACATAATTCTACCTATTCTTTCAACTTTAACGCACCAAATAATATATGTGCTGCTTCACAAATCACAGTTCCAGTGACTTTTGGCACAAATGTTTTAGGAGGTTGCGGATATGAAGGTGTAAGATTTAAATTTGAGGCTACAGGACCTGGTAATGTTACCTTTGGTGCTACTGACAGTCAAAATCAATATTATACCTTTACTAATAATGGTTACTGGGGTCCTTCTTCAGGATTTCCACTTCCTGCGAATCATACAGCTACTACACCATGGGATATGACATTTTCAGCACCCGGAAGTTACACAATTACTTTCAGTCTTGTAAATGCTGCTACCAATGCAATTATTGCCGGTATAACTCAAACTATTAATGTTACGGTTAATTCTCAACCTACAATTACTTGTCCAGTTAATATTGCAGTTAATAATGATGCAAATACATGTGGAGCTTCAGTTGCTTTTGTAGCTACAGCTACGGGTACACCTGCACCAACTCTTTTATATAAAATTGGTGGAACCACAATTACTTCTCCTTACATATTCCCTGTTGCAACAACAACAGTTGATGTAACGGCTACTAACACTTGCGGTACTGCAAATTGTAGCTTTACAGTAACAGTAACTGATACTGAAGCACCTGTATTTTCAAGCTGTCCGTCTGCATATGGTATTGAAGGATGTTCAACAGCAGCTATTACCGGACTTGTATATTCTGAATCAGAAGTAGAAGTTACTGCTGCTCAGTTTAATACTGCCGGTGGCACTGGAAATGATAACTGTGGTATTACATATTATAGTTATAAAGATGTTTCAAGTGGAACATGTCCTATAATCGTTACACGCACCTGGACATTGAAAGATGGAGTAGGTCATATAACTACATGTAGTCAGACTATTACAATTAGTCATACTACACCACCAGTTGTACCTTCAAATGGATACAGTACAGTTGCATGTGAAGCACTTGCTGTTCCTCCGCTAAATACACAACAACCATGTAACCCTGCTTATGGCCCAACTCCCTGGCCAGACTGGGATGTTATGTTTAAAACCTATGTGAATTCAAATGTTGACCAACAACAGACTACATTCAGTAACTGGTATATGAACATGAATACCGGAGTAGGACAATCTTTTATTCCACAATCTACAGGACAATTAACAAAAATTGATGTAAATGTTTATACTTATGTTGGTTCTCCTTTATTCAATGTTCAAATTTATGCCGGAGATGGTAAAACAGGAACCCCTATTTATAGTGCAGGAGGTTACAGTATTACAGGAACAGGATGGAAATCATTATCATTGGTATCCGGACCTATTTTAAATGCTGGTACTAAATATACATTCTGGCTAACTCCATATCCATATAATTCTGTTCAACTTTCACTTGCTTATCCAAGCCTATATGCAAACGGTCAAGCCTGGGATGAATGTTCTTCAACGCTTCAATCTACAGTAACAGATGCCTGTGGTACAGTTATTCCAACTCCAACACCTGTAATTACAGGTACTTATAATGGATGTTCAGGTACAAAAATATATACATATACTTATACTGATTGTGCAGGTTTGTCGTCAAATTATGTATATACATATACTATTTCTCCTCCTGTTGTTACTATGCCTAATCCAGGCAGTTCAACGGTAGCATGTGTTGCATTGGCAACAGTTCCAACTCCACCTGTAGTAAATGATAATTGTGGTCGTGCTTTAACAGTTAGTGCAGGAGTTGAAGGTAATAATCCAGCATGTGCCGGGACCAAGACCTGGACTTTTACTTATACTGATTGTGCTAACATAACTCGTAACTGGGTTTATACTTATACCATTGCACCACCGGTTGTAACAATGCCTAATCCTGGTGGTTCAACAGTTGCCTGTGCTGCTTTAGCAACAGTTCCAAATGCACCAATAGTAACAGATAATTGTGGCCGTACTTTATTAGTAAATGCAGGAGTACCAGGTAATGATCCAGCATGTGCCGGAACCAAAACATGGACTTTCACTTATACTGATTGTGCTAACGTAACTCGTAACTGGGTTTATACTTATACCATTGCACCACCGGTTGTTACTATGCCTAATCCAGGCAGTTCAACTGTAGCTTGTGTTGATCTTGCAACAGTTCCAAATGCACCTATAGTAACAGATAATTGTAGTCGTACATTAACAGTTAGTGCAGGAGTTGAAGGTAATAATCCAGCATGTGCCGGAACCAAGACCTGGACTTTCACTTATACTGATTGTGCAGATGTTCAATATACATGGGTTTACACATACACCATTTCAGCACCTGTCGTAACAATGCCTAATCCTGGTGGTTCAACAGTAGAATGTGCAAGTTTAGCAATACTACCTACACCACCAGTTGTAACAGATAATTGTGGCCGTACTTTAAATGTAAGTGCAGGTGAGCCTGGTAATGATCCAGCTTGTAACGGAAGTAAAACATGGACTTTCACTTATACTGATTGTAATAATACAGGCTATACTTGGGTTTACACCTATACTATTCTACATAGCTCTCTTCCAACTGAAATTGGTGGTCCTGTAACTTCTGTCTCTGATGTTGAATGTGTTTCAGCAGCAATCGCTCCTGTTACTCTTCCAGTTGTAAAAGATGTTTGCGGAAATACATTAACAGCAAGTGCACCAACAAAACAACTGAGTTTTGTCAATAAATTTGATGCAACTCCTGGTGTTTGGAATGTTGATCGTTATGCTCCAGCAGGTTTTACTTCTCCTGTTGTATTTGATGGTGGCAATCGTTTAATGCAATCTATTAATGCAGCTGATTATCAAGGCGATAATTTCTATAAAACACAAGGAAGAGGCTCTGATGTAGGTACTGCAACAAATGAAATGCAAATACAACTTTACATACCATCAGACTGGGCAATAAGCAACAGACGTATGGCTGGTTTCTGGGGTGTTGCAGTAAATGCAGCTAATGCAGTTTCAGGATATCCAATAGTAGAATTTACAAGCGATGGTAACAATCCTCGTTTCCAAGTATGGGAAGAAGCTGGAGGTGTTGGTGCTTGGGTCGGTATCGGATTACCTAGTGGTTTTGTTTATAATAGTTGGGTAACTCTAAAAATCAGATTGTTGCCTTCAGGTGAATTCCTTATTTCAGCAGGGTCAATAAATTATGTTACCAATTCATATTTACCAACAGCGTCTGTAAAATTAAAGAGTGTAATTCTACAAGGTTATAACTATAATCCATCAAATCCAGGTGGTGTAACCTATGATATCTATTGGGATAACTTTACCTATAATGATGCTTATGCAAACATTTGTGAAGGTGCAATTACTTACACTTACGATTATGCAGATTGTGCAGGACTTCCTTATTCCTGGACTTATTCTTATAATATTAAGCATAATACAGCACCAGTAGTTCCTGCTAATGGATCAAGTACTGTTGCATGTGTTTCACATGCAGTGCCACTTACTTCTCAAACTGTTCTTGATCAACAACAATTACTAGTTGCTACAGATCTTACTTCTCCTAATTGGATTGATTTTACATCTATAGGACAATCATTTACATGTGGAATCACTGGTAAATTTACACAATTAGATTTAAAAGTTGGAAGTTTAGTATTAGCACAAAACTTTACGCTTAAAATATTTGATGGAAATGGAATTGGTGGTACATTACTTTATACAGGGAGTCATACTTTATCTTTAACAGGTTGGCAGTCCTTGAATATAGCAGAAAGTGATGCACCTGAACTAATTGCAGGACATCAATATACATTCTGGCTTAGTGCATTTTCATATAATCAACTTGGTCTCTTATGTATGCATCCTGATGTTTATTCTGGGGGTGTTTCAATGGATGGTTGTATAAGTGGTTGTATTCCTCCTTATGGATGGCAACAATGGCCAGCATATGACTTAGTATTTAAAACTTATATGACTGCATTGCCAGTTGTTAAGGATGTTTGTGGAACTGTTATTTCAACACCAACACCAGTTGTAACAGACAATATAACTAATTGTTCAGGAACGAGAACCTACAAATACACTTATACTGATTGTGCTAATCTTTCAACAGATTGGACATATACTTATAATATTATTCCACCAGCAGTTACATTTGCAAATGTATCAGCAATTACTGTAAACTGTGGTGTCGTAACTACAAGTTCACTCGCGTATTCCAATGGTTTAACAGATGCATGTGCAATCAACGGATCTGCAACGTCAACATTGAGTGCTATTCCAGCTGCTTGTGGCGGAGATGTAACTGAAACATGGACAGCAATAGTTTGTGGAAACACAATTACCAAATCCAGAATTATACATGTAAATCCAGCAGCATTACCAACAATGACAGCACTTGCTGACATTACAGTAGCTTGTGGTGGAGTTCCTGCTCCAAGTACTATTCCTTTTACAAATGGATTAGATGGTGGATGTTTAATAAGCGGAACCTCAAATCCATCAACATTCACAGTAACACCTGGAGCATGTGGCGGAACAGTAACAGAAACCTGGACAGCAACAGATGCATGCAACAGACCGTTAGTATCAGTATCAAGGACAATAACTGTATCACCAGCAGCATTACCAACAATGACAGCACCTGCTGACATTACAGTAGCTTGTGGTGGAGTTCCTGCTCCAAGTACTATTCCTTTTACAAATGGATTAGATGGTGGATGTTTAATAAGCGGAACCTCAAATCCATCAACA
>CAIUKU010000363.1 GCA_903899825.1 uncultured Bacteroidales bacterium
ATCTTTTTTACTAATGCCATAATACTTCAATGATCAAAATGTAAATAACAGATTTATTCTTTTTTAAGAATTTTATACCAAAATAGCTTTATCGGTATAATTCCACTTTCTACCTATAAATAAAACAGTTTCATCAATTTCATTTATTTGTTTTTAAGCAAAGGTTTACTTTTGATGTTTTCAAACAATAAAACATACGATGTTTAAAAAATTGTTTTCTAACTATTCTTTCAGTTTTTCTTATTATATTTTAGTAATAGAAAATATGGAAACTACGCTGGATGCAATTCATGATTTTGATGATAGCGAACGTCCCAAAAATATTTTTCGTGAAGAACCTACTACAGATTCTTGCATTGAAATATCGTCCATGCAATTTCAATATTATGGAAAGCATCGTCTGATTTTATACCATGTTTTACCCGATTATGCCTTAATTCAAAGAAAACAGCAACAGCTCTTAAAATCTTTCTAATCCCTCCACCAGCATTTCTAACGGCTATGGTATTTTTACCGGATTAAAAACAGATACACTGTATTTAAACGTAGTAGAAAAAAAAGTAAATCTCAAATTAATAAATTAAGTTTCAAGCAGATGATTTGATGCAAAATATTGTTTTTGTATCAGTTATCTGATTTTCTAGCAACTGATTTTTTGTCTCTTTTTTGATTATCTTTTTAGGGTAAACATGGTTCAATATTCATTTTTTTTGTTTACTGTGGTGTAAAATTTTCGTCTCATGTAGTACGAAAAGATAGGGTATTGAAATGCTTAAAAATAAAAATCGTTATTTGAGTTTTTATAAAAAAAAATCAAATAACGATGAATAAATTTTGTTTTGTCAATAGCTGAAGGTTTATTCCTGGTATTTAAAAGAAAATTTGAAATAAAATGTTTTACCAATCACCTCATTATCAGCATTAACTTTAATTTTTTTCAGCTCAGACTTTACATAATCCATAAAATCAGGACTAATTGAATTGGTTTGATTGATGGTAATATCACCTGCTTCGGTTACAGAAAAGCTGACATATACATCTGCTTCCAGCCTTTGATCTTTTGCAAATTCAGGATATTTAACCTGGGTAATCACATTTTGTTTGAAATTGAGTTCATCATTTCCTGCTTGTAATGTTAAACTTCCGATAAAGAAGCAAATCAGTAATCCTAAAATTTTTGTTTTCATGCTGTTGATTTTTTAAAAATGTAAATATACTATTTGGGAATTATTTACTCTTATGACGAAACATTTTTAAAAAAAGTTACAAAAAAGGCTGTCAAAATTTTGACAGCCTTTTTAATGATTAATGTGTTTACTATTTATTCTTCAAAACCAGTCTGACGTCTGCCCTGACAAATAAAAACATCACCAGGAGAAGATGCCCATTCTATTTCCATATAAAAATATTCATAGGTAATTTCTTCACCAAGCGAATTTGTTCCGGTTTTAGTAGTAACTGAACCTTTTGTGATAGTGGTTGAATCGTCATAATATTCATCAAACCCTTTGTATACAGAGAAATTACTACCGCTTAAATTGGCTTTTACTTTAAATGACCAGAAATGTTTGTTGTCGTCAATCCATATTCCATCACCTTTAGATGAATTATACACAGACAGTATTGTAGGATCGCCCTGCGGAACGCCGGCTAAAGTCCAGCTTACACTGTACTGGCCACAAACAGGGTAAGTAGAATCAAACTTTTGAAAATCTTTCCATTTATCGTCTTTTTCACAGGAGATAGCAATTACCAATGTGAAAATAAACAGCATACCAAAAATTATTTTATTTTTCATTTTACTAAATTTTAAGTGAATTATTGTTTGTCAAAAGTACGAACAGAAGTTCCATAACCACTGCCCATTACAACCCATTTTGCCTGACCAAGTCCGACAGAAGGTTTTAATGAAACGGTTGTACAGTATAGTTCACCACCCAATGGGTTTGGCTGAAGAGGAATTACAAGTGTACTGTCTTTTACATTAAACATTCTGACAGGATAAGAGAAAGAAGGATTAGCAACAGGGTCAACACCTCCAATATTACTATTAACATAGAGACCATTATGGGTTGCGGATTTTGTCCAGGTTGTCATTACACCATTGGTTCTTTTCCAGTTTCCGCTAAAATTCAGAGCTGCAGCATCAGGAGCAATAACACCTACAAATCTCTTGGCTGATTGTGAAAAGCCTTCAGAATTAATAGCCGTGTATTCCAGAATATATACACCGGGAGTAGCAGAATTAACAGTTCCCACAGTAGTATAGGCAACAGGAGAACCTCCGATAGTTGCAGTAACTCCAGGTTCGGTATAAGCTGTTCCTTTGGCAATACACATGTATTGATCACCAACCAAAGTCATTTGAGGGTATGTCGTAACAGATGACACATCTTTTGTATCCTTAGAGCAGCTCATTATAGAAGCTGTCATGCAAAGGATTACTATTAATATTAAATTATTTTTTTTCATATTATC
>CAIUKU010000364.1 GCA_903899825.1 uncultured Bacteroidales bacterium
CTTATCATTATACAAATAGTGCCAATGTTGTTGCTGAATATGATGAGAACAGTTACTGGTTTGACTTCTCAATAGTTTAACATTTATGATTCTTCATACATTTTATCAAACGAACAGATAAAATTAAAAAAATAAGTCTGAGAACAATAAAAATTCTCAGTTTATCTGAATATTTATAGCTTTGCATTTTAATTGTTCTTATTGTATGAAAAAGTGCATTATATTTATATTATATAGCTGTTTAGTAGTCCATCTTAATTTATTCGCACAGGAATTGGATTCACTCACCTATCCCGGCAAGACATTTTATGGAGAAAAATTTTTTGATAAAATTTACCTGCATACCAATTTCGAACACTTTTTAGATAACTATCATGATTACAGCATACAACAGATAGAAACTGCCGGAGATTTTTCTCAACCTGCTCCATATACTTTTTCTATAATGGGCGGAAGTTATAAATGGAATCAATATTATTTCAATGATTTTAAGATAAATGACCCCTATTTTCCAGGTAGTGCCATCCATAAGCCCTATTTATTTGATAATAATGTGGATATTGATTTTATAAATTCATCTGTTAATTTTCTGCCAGCTTCTACTGAGCAAAAAGCACTTATACAATGGAACAACGGTAAACTGGGCGACAAATTATCAAATTCTGATTATATCATAAATGCCATTACAGGGCATGTTTCACCTTATCAGCGTTTATATGGCACACCCATCGAATATCGAAAAAGAGTTAACGGAAATCTAACCCTAATGCTGCATAATATTATTGAGAACCAAAAAGGGAATTTATACCAGAGTATCTATTTTAATGCAGGAGAACACATGCTTACTACTTTTGATTACAAAGGTATTAATGCTTATTTCCCTGAAAATTATCTTCAGTTGCATATTGACGGGAATCTTCCGCTCATTGCAGCAAAACTATTTGATTACAATGGATATCTCTTTTCATATCAGGAAAGAGATCAGTTATTTAGTGAATATTTTTATGGGCAAAATGAAACAGCTAAACTGAAATCATTCGATCTCTCATTGTATGCAAAAAAATACGGAAAGTTTACTACAGGTTTTAATATTTCCTTTAAAAATATCGAACACAATGTTCCTGATTTTTCCCGTAATTTTATAGATATTGATGGGGAAGGACTAGAACCCTGGTATGCTGATGAAAATATTACGGCTTTTTCATATTATTATAAAAATGAAATAAAATTAAATGATTTATTTTCATTCAAAACAGAATTATATGATGGGCTGCATTTTTATAATCCACGTCAGCAAACTTCTTATAATACAACCTATTTCCAGTCAACAGACTCCAATTACCATTCATTGTATTATACTGAATGGCAATACAATGCTTTTATTGCAGCTTTATTGCAAAATTCAGCAAATATTGAACTGCATCGTTCAAATGCCTCTAAAACAATAGCATTAAAAGCCAGTTTAGGTATAAGTCTGGATGGCTTTAGCGTGAAAAACAATACATTTATCAAACCCGGCTGGCTATTTGCGGCAGACTTAAATATAAAAATCAGCTCTTTTGCTGCTTTAACAATATATATTGGTAAAAAACAATTGCCTTTTGATGCTGATTATCTTCGCTTTTTCTCTGCAGATTATATGAATGGAAAAACATATTACTGGAAGGATGCAAATGGAGATAAAACATTTCAGCCAGCTGAAAAAGCAGCTTTGTTTACTACTACCGGTGGAAATTATCATCATCTGAGTGATGGACTGCAACAACCCTATGAGATATATTTAGAAATCCCAATTACTTTAAAAGCTGGCAAACGAAGTTTATTTACTTTAAGCGGGTGTTTACGACAGTTTCGTGAATTATGGGGAATTACTTACGATAAGCCAGCTTCAGCCTATGGCTATTATACTCAACCACAAAATGTAAGTATATATTCAACTGACCCGGTATATCGCCAGATTTATTTTCAGAATAATACTGAAGTGAATTATGTAGCCGTGAATAACTATACCTCATTAATTAATGCCAGTGCAGGCAATACTAGCTTTTTAAGAGAAAACCCTTACTATGAAGGCTGGACCTTTAAATACGAATACAGGGGTAGGAAATTGTATTTAGCTGCCTCATTTACTGCGTTTAACCTGGTAGGTTTTGGATCTATGGGAAACGGAGTACTGCATAATAATCTGAGTGTACTTTCAGAAACCATGGCCAATCCAAATTCTTACATCTATTACCTTGGACGTCTGGATGGCGACAGGTCTTATATCGGACGTTTGCTTGTTTCGTATGCCATAAATAAGCATTTAACAATGGCATTTCAGTATAAATACAAGGATGGACAAGCTTTTAATTCGTTTGGTGTTAAAAATATTACAGATAATGCAGGCAACACTCAGATTGCAATATGGAATAACAATGTGAAAGGTGATAATCCTTATTCAGGCGAAACTTCACGCAGGGAAGACTGCTTTTACAATACAGAACTAAGAGGTAAGTATAGTTTTTTCTTTGATAAAAAAGTATTGGATATCAATCTCAGTATCTATAATTTGTTTGATCTCGGATTTCAACTAGCTGAAAATACTTTTTCACCTGCGACCGATGAAGGTCTTCGTAAAGCAATTGATATACAGATACCCAGAGGATTTATACTATCAGCAGCCTTGAAATTTTAATACACTGGTATTTCCATTTTTCTCTGATAAAATTCCAATTGATATTTATCGACAATATATTTCTATTACTGGAAACAATACCCAATATTAAAAGTCAGGGGAATGGTAATACCCGGATTGTGTGTAAATATATTCCCGTTTGAATAATGAGTTATCCTGAATTCGGCATTAATTTTTCGGTGGAGACCTGCATAGAATCCCAAGCCCATAAAATCCTGAAAAGTGAAATTTTTACCGGTATTCCAATTATCAATAGTTGCATTGGAAATATAAGTAGGACCAGCAACAGAATAATTGAAATAAAAATCAGCAGCTTTACTGCGAAAAAAAGTAAACCTGAGAGTTGGAAACACTGACATTGTAAAAAAGCTCTCTTTATTTGCATTGCTTTGCCAAATGGCTGCACTCCCACCCCAATCCAGTGAAAATACTTTTTTAGTATGATAAATATTTTGCTGATAAGTAATAGAGATTCCTTTTTTTACATATACCATTCCGGCCCAGAAAACAGGCACAGGGCCATTGGTAAAGACATCATTGACACCATAATCGAAAACATTGCTCGAATATCCGATCTGTAACATCCTGTGAGGAAAGAAAGCTGTTGATTTCATTTTTTCCTGAATACGTTCTGATGGTAATGGGTTTAAAAGATAGTTAAAGCCCACTGAATGAAAAATAGTATAGGGTTGTTTTTCGCTGTTATTGGACGGTGAATAAACTGTACTCAATAATACATCCCATTTATCATTACAATGGAATTTTATACCTCCACCCAATAAAAGACTGGCGTAATTACTGTTTTTTAACACTACTTTAGAAGGATTATTACCGTCATTAAAGCCTTGTCGTGTAATTAAACCAAGCCCGGCCTCAGCAAATAAGGAAACTTTCTTTGATAATGGAAGAGAGGAGGTTAAAGTTAAGCCGCCTACATTCATAAAAACTGAATGCTTATTTTCGTTCGGATCTCCAGATACATTTTTATAAACAACCCATTCAACAGGTCGCATATAGGTTATCTGTGCTGATAAAAAACTATTAAAACGGTAACCTAAAAGTGTTATTCTTGCAGCAACATGAGGAACAGTAACTTCCTGTGCTGTATATCCAGTTTCAAGGTGGGCATTAGAAAATGGATAATTAATGTACCCGATATTTACACCAAAATAAGCTTTTGAGAGAAATGAGGGATATTGTATTCTGGTATCCTGAGCATTTACATATTGCGATGAATAACAAAGTATTAAAACAAAAAAATATAAGATTTTACTTCTCATTCATCATAGTAATTAGATTGTAAATACTGTATTTATAAATTCCTGCTTTTAAACACAATTGAATTAATTATATACTTAAAAAGAATTTGCAACATTAAATTAAGTTGCAAAAATAAGAAAAAGAGAGAGATTTTATTCCGGAATAATTATTTTTTTGAATGACTTAAATTCTTAATTTTGCATTGGAATTTGGAAAATAACAAATAAAAAAATATAGTTTATGACAAAATCAGAACAAATCATGGAATTAGAGCATCACTATGGTGCTCACAATTATCATCCGCTACCAGTAGTGTTAGCCAAAGGCGAAGGTGCTTTTGTATGGGATGTTGAAGGTAAAAGATATTTCGATTTCTTATCAGCTTATTCAGCAGTTAACCAGGGTCATTGTCATCCTAAAATTGTGAATGCATTGATTGAACAAGCCAAAACAATGACGCTGACTTCACGTGCATTTTTCAATGACTGTTTAGGTCCTTACGAAAAATTCGTAACCGAATATTTTGGTTTTGACAAAGTACTTCCCATGAATACCGGAGCAGAAGCGGATGAAACAGCTTTAAAATTAATCCGTAAATGGGCCTATATGAAAAAAGGAGTTGCTGAAAACCAGGCAAAGATTATTGTTTGTAACGACAACTTCCACGGAAGAACCATCAGTATTATTTCAATGTCAACTGACCCTGATGCTTATACCGGTTTTGGTCCTTATACTCCAGGATTCATCAAAATCCCTTACAATGATATTCCTGCATTGGAAAAAGCACTGGAAGATCCAACAGTAGCTGGTTTTCTTGTTGAACCTATCCAGGGTGAAGCTGGTGTTTATGTACCGGATGCCGGTTACCTGAAAAAAGCATTTGATTTATGTAAAGCAAAAAATGTTTTGTTTGTAGCTGATGAAGTTCAGACAGGTATTGCCCGTACCGGTAAATTATTAGCCTGCGATCATGAAGGCGTACATCCTGACATTTTAATTCTTGGAAAAGCTTTATCAGGAGGCGTTATTCCTGTTTCAGCCGTATTGGCCAACGACGAAATTATGCTATGTATCAAACCGGGCGAACATGGGTCTACATTTGGTGGTAATCCATTGGCTGCTAAAGTTGCCATGGCTGCTTTACAGGTAGTTACTGATGAAAAATTAGCCGAAAAAGCCGAATATTTAGGAAATATTTTCAGAGAAGAAATTCGTAAAATTGATTCTGAAATGATTGAACTCGTTAGAGGTAAAGGTTTGTTAAACGCTATCATTATTAAACCTAAAAACGGTAAAGAAGCCTGGGATGTTTGCTTAAAGATGGCTGAAAACGGCTTGCTTGCAAAACCAACCCATGGTCATATCATTCGTTTTGCACCACCATTGATTATTACCGAAGCTCAATTAAGAGAAGCAGTTGAAATCATTAAAAAATCAATATTGGCGTTCTAATATTAAAAAAAGTTTATAAAAAAAGTCTCGTTCATAGCGAGACTTTTTTGTTTAATAAAATGAATGAATGATAATCTTATATGTTTGCATTTTATCAAGAAACAGATATTCCTATTTCAACTTAAAACTTAAAACTTTTCACATATCCTTTTACCCAATTTTCTTTATATAACATCTTCTGCGTATATGCTGACGTGGACTGTAATCCTTCCATATATCAATATTTTTATTGTTCAATTCCAACACAGGGTTTTGTATGGTCTTTTGTACTCCGTTTTTGATGTAATTGCTCATCAGTTCATCAAACATCAGGGCATTCAATCCTTTATTCTGCCAATCTGGACGTATGGCAATCAGATTCATATCAACAATTGTACATGTTTTTAAGGCTCTTAATAAGTGCCACCATCCAAAAGGGAGTAAACGGCCATTTGCTTTTTTGGTAGCCAGGGAAAGCGAAGGCAAGGTAATGCCAAATCCGAGCATTTCATTGGTTTCATCACTCATTACAAGAGAGATGTATTTTGGATTAACATAAGGAATGTATTGCTTTGTTAATGTATCTATTTGTCGTTGAGACAAAGGAGCAAATCCATAGAGTGGCATAAAACTCTGATTCAACACATCAAAAATCTGAGGGGCCAATTTCATTAAATCCTTGGTGGATTTAGTTGTTAAAGTATGAACTTTATACCTTTTGGCAACCATTTCTGCAATCTTCCTTAATTTTTCCGGTTCTTCTTTTGGTACCTGGTATTCAAACTGTAGCCAGTCTATATCTTTTCCATAACCAAGTTTTTCGATAATTTCAGGATAATAGGCATGATTATAAATAGTTGCATAAGTGCCTAATTCATCAAACCCATAAACCAACATCCCTTCTCTATCCATATCTGTAAAACCCAAAGGTCCGTGAATTTCATCGCAGCCGTTTTCTTTTCCCCATTTTTCAACTGTACCTAATAAGGCTTTGGCAACATCTTCATTCTCAATATAGTCAATCCATCCAAAACGAACCCTGTTTTCTTTCCAGCATTCGTTAGCACGGCGATTAAGTATACCAGCTATACGTCCAACAATTTCGCCATCCCGATAGGCCAACCAATAACGTGCATCACAAAACTCAAAAGCTGGGTTTTTCACTTTAGACAGTGTCATTTTTTCGTCCATGTCTAAAGATGGAACCCAATAAGGGTTATTCTTAAAAATTTTATACGGAAATCTAATGAATTTCATTAAATCAGATTTTGTAATAACCTCTTTTATTTCTATTGCCATTTTATAATTAATATTTTTAATGATTTAAAAATCAAAAATTTAGAATTGATATTGATTGTATTTAAAATAAAAAACAAACTTCTGCAATGCATTTATTCAATAGTACTAATAATTCCCACTGGATCTTTTGTTTTTTATCCTGTAATTCTTTGAAATTGGTTGAACATGACGACTCCCTTTAAAACGAGAAGCGTTGCTTTTCCTGTACATGGATGAACTACCAACATGTCTATGCTTTTTGTATTTACCATTCCTGGGAGCTGCACAGGACATCATTAACACTGTGAATATCAGTATAAATGAAAGAAAATAAGTAAAGTTGATATTTTTATACTTAAGCATAATGATGTTTGTTTGGTTTGCCTTCTACTTTTTTTTTGCTAAATTATAAA
>CAIUKU010000365.1 GCA_903899825.1 uncultured Bacteroidales bacterium
AAATAGCCTTTGTTTTATTTTTTATTAAATCATATATAAATTGAATCTCAAAAATTGTGAATTATTTTTTATATTTTTGCATGTATAATATGAAAACTTATAATGTTTAACTAAAAAAAAATAAAATGAAAATCAAACTATTAATTTTAATTGCATTCGTTTTTGTGACAATTGCAAGTTGCACCAAAGATATTATTGAGCCAAAATTAGCACCTGTAATTCCTCCCAATACGAGTGCTAAATTCTCCACAGATGTGTATCCGATATTTGCCAATAATTCTTGCACTGGATGCCATGGTGGTGCAGGTGGTCTCACATTAACAGGAACACCATCTGCAGTTAGAGCAAACTTATTGCTTAGTGCTGTTATTCCGAACAGTTCAGTTACAAGTAAATTGTATACTTTTTTTAACGGAACCAGTCACAAGAATAAATCTTTAACCACTTCTGAAGTTTCAAACATTAAAGGCTGGATAGATAGTGGTGCATTGGACAATTAATATTTGTTCTTTATTCATAAACACTAATTATATCAGTTTTTATTAATTAAATTATTTAAAAAAAAATATTATGACAACATTAAAAAAAACAATACCTAACATGCTTTTACAACGTGCTGCATCATTTGCATTTATTGTGCTTTTTACTTCAAATTTTTTATTTGCACAGGAAGCATCAACTGAAGCCAACAAACCAGTTAGTGGAACATATAATAGCGGTATATTTCTGGAAAACCAAACCGTATTGATGTACCCTGCCAAAACTATTGAATTTGTTATTAATCACAGATTTGGTAAAATCAGTGAAGGAGCAAAAGAATTTTTTGGTATTTATTCTCCTTCAAATATAAGAATGGGTATAAATTATAGTATTACAAATAAATTGCAAGTTGGAATCGGAACTACTAAATTCAACAAACAACAAGATTTAGGTATTAAATACGGTCTTTTTGAACAAACTACAAACGGCAAAATACCTGTTTCTGTAACTTATTATGGTTCTGTTGCTTTAGATGCAAGGGAAAATACAGCCAACAGTGATTTTGATTATGTAAATTACAAATATGTACATAGATTATCATATTTTCATGAAATTATGATTTCACGCAGATTTTGCGACTTCTTTAATATGCAGGTTGCTCCTACCTATACACATTATAATATTACTGAATCAAGCAGTGATACTTCTGCTGTCAGATTAAGAAGACCGGATAACTTCGGACTTTCTGTGTTAGGAAAAATGAATATTACACCAACGATTGCATTTTTCTTTGAATATGATCATAATTTTACAAAATTGTATAAAAAAGGATACGATGAAGTTAAGCCAAATATTTCTATAGGTTTTGAAAATGCAACTTCAGCACACTCCTTCCAGTTATTTGTTACAACAGCTTATGATATAACTTACCAGCGAAATATGGTTTACAACCAGAATGACTTTTTTCACAGTGGATTGATGCTTGGATTTAACATTACAAGAGTTTTTTATTAAACATTAATTCATCAGTAACAAATCGCAAATTGGAGATAAATTCAATTTGCGATTTGTTTTTTAATAATTCAGCATTAGATAATTAATATTTTTTTTGCTTAAGAGGATCAATTAAAAACAACAACAATGGGCAATTTTATTAGATTAGCAACATCTTTTGTAATTTTAAGTTTGCTGTTAATTGCAAACAATTTATATTCACAGTCAAATGAAGATTGTTATGGGTGTCATAGCGATAAAACACTGACAAAAAATATTAAAGGGAAAAACGTTTCTTTATTTGTCAATCATAGTATTATAGGCAATTCAATACATAAAGCTGTAAAATGTATATCATGTCACAAAGATGCCAATGTAAGTGAATTTCCACATTCCGAAAATCTGAAAGAAGTGGATTGTGGCAGTTGTCATAAAAATGCCCAGTATCAGTTCGGTATAAGTATTCACGGACAAGCTTTAAAGTTTAATGCTCCTTTTGCACCTGATTGCAAGGAATGTCATGGTAAACATGATGTTTTATCACATACATCAGTTAAATCTCCAACTTATAAATTGAACATTCCTGTTCTTTGTGGCAAATGTCATAAGGAAGGTGCTCCTGTTGCTCGCTTATACAATATTACGATGCACAACATACTTACCAATTACAGTGAAAGTATTCATGGAAAAGGTTTGTTTGAAAGAGGACTTATTGTATCTGCAACCTGTAATGATTGTCATGGCAATCATTTAATCTTCCCACATACCAATCCTCAAGCTTCAACTTCAAGTAAAAAAATAGCATCTACTTGTATGAAATGCCATGCCAATATTGAGCAAGTGCATAAAAAAGTAATCAAAAGAGAGCTTTGGGAAAAGAAAGCCGGCAATATTCCTGCATGTAATGATTGCCATTCTTCACATAAAATCAAGCCTCAGAAAACGGAAACCATTGTATCTAATCAGATTTGTTTAAAATGTCATGAATCAGATAATACATTTAAAACCGTTAACAATAAGAAAGTTTCATTAAAAATCAATAAGTTTGATTTTGTGAATTCAGCACATAAAAGTTTTGCCTGTAATAAATGCCACACTGATATTACAACTAACAATAAAGCAGTTAGACCCTGTGAAACTGTCAAAAAGGTTGATTGTTCAATCTGTCACGAAGCTGTTTCAAATATTTATATTAACAGTGGTCATGGTCAGGCTTATTTTAATAAAAAATCAAATGCCCCCTATTGTACTGATTGCCATGGAACACATAAGGTTATGAGTCGTTATGATGAAACATCAGTAACAAGCAGGGCAAACATTCCTCAACTTTGTGGGAAATGCCACAATAAAAATGGCAAAGCAGTCATCAATACTCATTTAAAAGAAATAGATGCATTTAGCGATTATTCAAAAAGCGTTCATGGTAAAGGATTAATGGAAAAAGGCTTGTTGGCAAGTGCGATTTGTACCGATTGCCACACTTCTCATAATATATTAAAAGAAGCTGATCCCAATTCAACAGTAAATCCGCTACATATTCCGACAACCTGTGGAAAATGCCATAAAAGTATTTTTAATGATTATATGAGCAGTGACCATTCAGTGATAAAAAATACCAGTGATAAAAAATATCCCAGCTGTGCAAATTGTCATACTGCACATACAATTACAGAGATTGATAAAGATAAATTTTTAACTCAGATTACGCTTCAATGTGGTAGTTGTCATAAAAAATTATCAGAAACCTATATGGAAACTTATCATGGTAAAGCATATACTCTTGGTCAGTTAAAAGCAGCCAGGTGTTCCGACTGTCATGGTGCACATAAAATCCTTAATATTTCAAACCCTGAATCAAGTGTAGGCGAAAAAAATATTGTTAAAACTTGTAAACAATGTCATGAAAATGCAAACCTTAAATTTACAGGTTATTTATCACATGCAACCCACAATAGCAATGATGTACTTTTCTATACATTTTGGGCAATGACTTCATTGCTTTTAGGTGTATTTGGATTCTTCGGTCTTCATACACTTTTATGGATTCCACGTTCAATTGTTGAAGCAAGAAAAAAGAAACACCATCCATTGCCTCAGGGTGAAGCAAAATATTTCCGCCGTTTTACAAAAAGCCAGCGGATTACACATATATTTGTAATTCTTAGTTTCTTATTGCTTGCTTTTACTGGAATGATGTTGAAATTTGCGCATATGAGCTGGGCAAGCAAGATTGCAAAATTAATTGGAGGTGTTGAAGTTGCCGGTAACATTCATCGTTTTGCTGCATTGATAACTTTTGGCTATTTTTTCTTCCATGTTATATCCTTATTAAAGTTGAAAAAATCCCAAAACAAAGGCTTCTCTTCTTTTATTTTTGGTGCTAATTCTCTCATGTTTAATAAACAGGATATAAAAGACTTTATAGCTACAGTTAAATGGTTTTTATGGATGGGCGAACGGCCTAAATACGGCAGATGGACCTATTGGGAAAAATTTGATTATATGGCTGTTTTCTGGGGTGTTGCTGTAATCGGATTCTCTGGTTTAATCTTGTGGTTTCCTGAATTTTTCACAAAACTATTACCTGGATGGGTTATTAATGTTGCGCAGATTATTCATAGTGATGAAGCTTTATTGGCTGTAGTATTTATATTTACCATACATTTTTTTAATACACATTTACGCCCGGAAGCTTTCCCCATGGATACGGTTATATTTACAGGTCATGTTGAACTCGAAGAATATAAAGTTGATCGCCCTAAAGAATATGAAGAAATGGAAGCATCTGGAAAACTGGAAACCAGGGTTGTGAAAATTGAAATCACACCTTCCTGGTTGAAAATTGTAAAATTCTTTGGGTTTGTTGCCTTGTTCTCAGGAGTTATTCTGGTTATTCTGATTATTTATTCTTTAATTGCCGGGAAATATTGATAATCTAAAATAATATTAACAATGGTAATAAAAACCTGTCAGTTTAATAGAACTGACAGGTTTTTTTTTTCCATGTTTTGAAAAAAGAGAAATTTGAATGTATTATAGAAATATTTACTAAATTTGCATTTCAACGTATTCAAATTCTGCTTATTTTGTAATGAGTTTTAAACAATGATATATTATATTTAAAGCATGATTTTTGATTTTAAAGAATAAAAATTTGAAATCCGGGAAATGAAAATTTTGATTATTGAAGATGAGCAATCATTGAATGATGCTGTCGTAGAATATCTGCATGAAGATGGCCATGTTTGTGAAGCAGTCTATACTTATAATGATGCAGTTGAAAAGATAGAATTGTATGAATATGATTGTATTGTGGTTGATATAAATTTACCTGACGGGAGTGGTCTTGATATCATTAAACGGCTTAAAAAGACTTCAAAATCACCGGGTATAATCATCATATCTGCCAGAAACTCATTGGAAAACAGAATTGAAGGATTGGAAATCGGTGCAGATAACTATCTTACAAAACCTTTCCACCTTGCTGAACTAAATGCCCATCTAAAATCCATCAATAGAAGAATCAATTTCAATGGGAATGAACAAATATTAATCAATGAAATTAAGATATTACCCAATGAACACAGTGTATTTGTGGATGATAATGAAGTAAAGCTTACCAAGAAAGAATTTGAATTGCTTGTTTTCTTTATTTCCAATAAAAATAAAGTAATTACCAAATCAAGCCTTGCTGAACATTTATGGGGCGATTACATGGATACAGCTGATTCTTTTGATTTTATTTATACGCATATTAAAAATTTAAGAAGTAAACTTTTAAAAGAAGGATGTGCAGATTATATTAAAACGGTATATGGTGTAGGTTATAAATTTGA
>CAIUKU010000366.1 GCA_903899825.1 uncultured Bacteroidales bacterium
GGGAATGGGTTATTTGTTTTTTCTGAAAGAACGCGTTAAGTCGGTTTTTTCGATATGGAATAAGATGAATTCAAAAAACATCCCTTTCGAATTGTTCTTTCTTTAGCTTGTAGGCATTGCTGATCCATTTTATTTGAAATAAGATGATAACAATCAGACAAATGATTTGAAGCATTATAATTATCTTGATTTTCTTCCCACTCATAATGATTTGAATAAATTTCAACAAATACAAAAATAATCCATTATCTTCAACATTTCTAATATATTAACCTTTATTAAGTGTGTTTTAACTTTTCTTTAAGGTGACTCTGCGCTGTATCGTATATAAAGTCAGTAAATGTAAAAACTGTGCAAATAAAAAACTTATAAACTTTAACTTTACTTTCAGCTTATTTAAGCCAAGTTTAACCCATACAAGTAATTACATGATATACTTTTGTATGATAATAATCAAACAAATTGTTTAATTTAATTCTTAAAGAAATGAAATCAGAGTTTAAAAATTTATTAAGACTTGGAGTAATCGGTCTAATCCTTGTAACTTCAATTTTGAATGCTGTAAAAGCGCAAGAAAAAAAGAAAGAAATTGTTCGTATAAAAGTTATGTGTAATGATAATGGAAAACTTACTACCATTGACACATCTTTTAGCGATAATAAGATGGATATTACAACAATAATCGAAAGTTTAAATATCCCGGAATGTGCATCCTTCGGAAATATGAATATAGATTCGCTGGTAAATGATGGTATTTTGACCACAATTGTTGTAGATAGCATGAATGATTGCAAAAAAATGTTATCAGACGAAGATGATATAATAATGCTGAATGATGAAGTCGGAAGCAATGGTAAAAAATGCAAACTGATCAGGATTAAGCTTAATGGAGATATGAAATGCGATTCAACATTTTCATTTATTTTGAATGACGAAGATTCCATAATGGAAGATGAAATGGGGAAAATAAACATTAAAAATTCTGATGATAAAGACAAAAAAGAAAGTAAAGTGATAAAAAAGAAGGTTATAATTTGTAAAATTATCATGAAGAATACTGATAATGAAGATAATAAAATCATTAAAAAATCTGTAAAAAACACAAGTAAAAACAACCTTGAAGTTGAAAAACTTGGATTTTATCCTAACCCAAGCAGTGGTAAATTCAAACTTAGTTTTGTACTTGTTAATACCGGAGATGTAAATATTAAAATTCTTGATGCAACAGCCCGGGAAATCTATAATGAAGAGATAAAGGATTTTTCAGGAAACTATTCCAAAGAAATAGATATTTCGGACCATAAAAAAGGAGTTTATTTCATAATTATCAATCAGGGAGATAAGTATACCTCAAAAAAAATAGTACTTGAATAAACAACAATAATAAACTATTAAAAATATGGTTCATAAAAAGATTCTACCTTTTTGTTTTAAATTTTAAAAATCAGAATTCTGTCTATCACTTCTTAACTGATAAAATGGACAATGTAAAGACAGAAACAATTTTCTAATATCATTAATTTCTACATAAAAATAAAAA
>CAIUKU010000367.1 GCA_903899825.1 uncultured Bacteroidales bacterium
AGATATCATTTCACTTTTCAAACCTTCACTTTATTGTGTTGAATAATTTACCCTATGTTTTTCTTACATATAACTGTTTTGAAAGACCGTAAGTTATTTAAAATAAAAAAAGTCCTCATTCACTTAAGAAATGAGTAAAAAGCAAATATCCGATAAATGAAACGAAAAACAATGTATTTTTTTAAACAAGACTTAACATTTATTAACTTAGAATCATATAATCATATATGTAGTTATCTAAATATTTCTTAATTTTGCCTTCCAAATTTTTATAAAATGAACATTTACAAAACAATACTGCATAAAGGCATTTATAGTATTTTCATACTTTTATTGCTTTCATTATCTCTCAATGGGTTTTCTCAAATCAAAAGTCCTGTAAAATGGACTTACTCTGTAAAACAAGTCAATGAGAATACCGCTGAATTGATTTTTACAGCTAATATCGAAAAAGCCTGGCATTTGTATTCACAGTATATGGAAGAAGGGGGTCCCATAGTTACCAGTTTTGTATTTAATAAAGACAAAACCTATAAACTTGATGGGAAAACCAGCGAACCAACGCCTGAAGCAGAGTACGATGAAATGTTTAAAATGACGGTAAAGTATTTTAATAAACAGGCCATTTTTAAACAAAAGATAAAAATCCTGAGTGATAAAGATTTTTCAGTGAAAGGTAGTTTTGAATACATGGTTTGTAATGATGGCAGTTGTATTCCATTTCAGGACAATGCGTTTGAATTCAAAATAAAAGGAAACCCAAATGCCGTCGCATCTACAGATGATTTGGCAAACAGTCTTCCCGATTCCTCAACTTTGGTAAATAAAACAGATACTTCAAAATCTAAAACAGATTCAAGCCTTGTACTGACAAATAAATCAAATGCTGACCCTTTAAAAGCAAACGGAAAACCTTTGTATATTATTTTTCTAGCTGCTTTTCTGGCCGGTATGCTTACTTTGATTACTCCCTGTGTATTTCCTATGATCCCGATGACCATCAGTTTTTTTATGAAAGGAAATAAAACCCGCAAAAAAGGCTTACAACAAGCCTATTTCTTCGGATTTTCCATTGTACTGATATTTGGAGGACTGGGCTTATTGCTTACATTATTGCTGGGAAAAGATGCGATGTATATCATCAGTACACACTGGATTCCAAACCTGATTTTCTTCCTTATTTTCATGATATTTGCACTCTCTTTCTTTGGTTTGTTTGAACTCACATTGCCTAGTTCACTTATCAATAAGTCGGATCAGAATGCAGACAGAGGTGGATATATTGGTACTTTCTTTGTTGCATTTACCACTGTATTGGTTTCATTTTCATGCACAGGTCCAATATTGGGTGCAGCATTGATTGAACTCTCTTCCGGTTCCAACGACAGCATGGTTTTCCTTATTTCGATGATGGGATTTGCGTTTGGATTTGCCATTCCATTTACCCTTTTGGCAATGTTCCCCTCTGTTTTAAGTAAATTAAAATCGGGCAGCTGGCTGAATACCGTTAAAATCGTTTTTGGCTTCCTTGAAGTCGCCCTGGGTTTAAAATTCTTATCTATGGCCGATTTAGGAGCCAACTGGGGACTTTTAGACAGGGAAACCTTTCTTGCACTATGGATAATTGTATTTACACTTCTGGGCTTCTATCTCCTGGGTAAATTAAAATTCAAAGGAGACGCTGAAGTTGAAAAAATCAGTGTATATCGCCTGATGCTTGCCATAGTGACATTCTCTTTTGTAATGTACATGATACCCGGAATGTGGGGCGCTCCCCTGAAAAAACTTTCTGGTTATGTTCCGCCTTTAACTACCCAGGATTTTGATATCAACAGACTGATAGTTGAAAACAGTGGAGGAAGTTCACATAAAAGCGATCTGGGTCCGCGTAAATATTCCGACATACTGCATTTGCCAACCGGCTTTGAAGGTTTTTTTGACTTAAATGAAGCTAAAGCTTATGCTAAAAAAGTAAACAAACCTATTTTTGTTGATTTTACAGGAAAAACCTGTGCCAATTGCCGCGAAATGGAAGAAAATGTCTGGAATGCTCCCGAAGTAAAAAAGATATTGACCGAAAAATATGTTATGGTGGCTTTGTATGCCGATGCTAATTTTATTGATCTCCCTGAAAATGAATGGATCACAACAAAAGAAGGCAAGGTGATTAAAAAATTAGGTTCCAAAAACCTGAATTATCAGATTAGCCGTTTCAATATGAATGCTCAACCTTACTATGTTTTGATGGATACCAACGAAAATGTGTTAACCCTTGAAAACAAAGCCTATGATAAAACTGTCGCAAATTTTGTGAAATTTTTAAATGATGGGCTGGATGCATTTAATAAGCAGCAAAAATAAATGACAAGTGACAGTGTATTCTACCTGAAATAGAAATAAAATTAACAGCTAAGTCTGCTTTTGGCATTTTCATTTCTAAATGATTTTATGCAAGATTTCTCGATTCTGCTTTTAAAGTCGTTTTATCAGCATCTTTTTTCATTATAAAGTTTAGTATTAAAATTAATAAACTTGGCTGTAGTTTATTATAGTATTGGTAATTGAATCTCTCAAACAGTTTAATATAATGAGATATTATTTATCTTTCTTTTTTCCTGATGAAAAAAGAAACAAAAAAATCAGTGCTTACTGTAATTTTGCTAAAAATCAATCCGTATTGAATCCCTTCCGCGCCCCCAGCCGTCACAAAATAAACTTTCATTTTAATAATAATTATTATCCGTTGTGACTTCGGGAGCGCTGCACAGGCTATCGCTCATTCAATACGTCTGATTTTTTACGCAAAATTCCCTGATGCACGTCCTTTGCCTACCCGGCAGTAGGTTTCGCCGAAACATTTTGTTAATTATTTGACAAATAAAAACTATTATTAATACAATGAATTTTAAAAAAGCAATCTTCGGTGAAGAGGGACATCTAAGAATTTACGATACAAAACAAATTTTTAAAATAGCGATAGCACTGGAAAGCAATACAATATAGCGAAGTCTATCAGAAAATAATGCTTGAAAGTTTATTTCGCTATATATAGTATTGCGCGGGGATTTTAAAAATGTAGTCCCGCACGTGCGGGATTATTAGAGGTCTTGATTTTTTGCATTTTTTATCAAGTTTATAACAGTTGACACTCTCAATCAGGTTAAGAAAATCTATTCCTGAATAAATTAATTGAACTTATTAATTGTTATTTTCTGTGTTTTTTATATTATTGATTATCAGTTTAATTCATAGAGTTTTCTTAAGAGAAAAAAGTTTGAGAAAAATATAAGAAAGATGCATAAGTAGAAATATTTTTCTTTTCCTAATTTAAACGCTCTGGCTTTTATTTCTTTTCAATCAATTCTTTTTAAAACGCTAATCTAAACTATAACCATAAACTTTTATTGTTGAATTATGTTTAATACAATAAAAATATTAACCCCATGCTCAAAATACTTATACCTGCAATCATAATAATTGCCCTGGCTTTTTCAGGAATTGCCATTAAAATGTTTTTTATTAAAGGAGCTCAGTTTAAAAAAACCTGTAGCTCAGTTGATCCCAATGGTAAGAAAATCGGTTGTAGTTGTAACAGCAATACAAATGAGACTTGTGATAATATCGAAAGAAAACCGCTTAGTCTTTAATTTCTTCAAGAATTGCTTTTAGACCATCTGTAGTAAAGGTTTTTAAATTCCCTTTTTTATCTGAATAAATGAAATATGCTTGAAGTTCAGGTTTTGTAAGTAAAAATTCTTTTGATTTTTCCAATCCAATTACCATAAATGCAGTTGCATAAGCATCTGCTTTCCAGCATTCATCTGCTAATACAGAAGCACTTAACAATGTATGTTGAACAGGGAAACCGGTTGAAGGGTCTATGGTATGTGAAAACCGTACTCCATTTTCCTCAAAATATTTCCGGTAATTTCCTGAAGTTGCTAAAGCCCTATTTTCCAACTTTACTTTTGCTTCCAGCATTCGTTCATCTTCAGCATTTTTAGCTGGTTTTTCAATCCCAACTGTCCACAGGCTGTTATCCTCTTTTTTACCCTTACCCAATACTTCACCCCCAACATCAATCAGGTAATTATGAATCCCTTTTGATTCGAGAAACTTTGACAGCACATCAGTAGAATATCCCTGAGCAATTGCATTGTAATCGATATGTGTATCAGAATTTTCTTTAACTATTTTACCATTAAGAAGTTTTACCGTTTTATAACCAACGAATTGCAGTAAACTATCTACCTTCTGCTTATCGAGTTTACTGCGACTTGTATATCCAAAACCCCATGCATTTACCAATTGCCCCACAGTAACATCAAATGCTCCTTTGGTGTCTTCAGAAACTTGCATTGACTTTTTAAAAATATCAATAAAATATTCATCCAAAATTACGGATGTATCGTTTTTATTTACAAGTGAAATTATTGAATTTGTATCCCAGAGTGAAGCACAGTGATCAAAAGCATCTAAAATTGAATCAAACTGAATCTGATAATTTGTACCACTTTTATCATAATAAGTAATCGCATAATAAGTTCCTTGTGCTTCGCCGTTAAACTTTACTAATTTAAGGCTTTCATTATGATTGCAGGCTATCAGTGCAACTACAAGAAACAAGAAAATAAATATTTTTCTCATGATGGAAATTTTTACAAAATAACATTATTTAATTGTATAAATAAAATTCAAAAAGGTTTTTTATGCGTCAATGACAGATATTTTAAATATTTTTGCAAAATAAACTACTACCATGATTAAAGAACCTATTTTAAAAAACTTTCCCGTCGTTTTAAAACTTATCAGTTTGCTGGTTATTATAATAATCTGTGTTTTTATTTTTAATTTACTGGGATTTGCAATTGCCATACCAATTTGGGGAAGTGATGCCATTCAGTTATTTAACGGAAAAACAAACTTAAATATAAACAACCACATCAACTTTTTTAAATATTTGCAAATTGTAAATCAATTTGGGATGTTTATACTGCCTTCAGTATTGTTTGCATTTCTTGTCAGAGGAAAGATAAGTGTTTATTTAAAAATGAATCGTTTGCCTCAGATTTACTCTTTGTTAGCGGGTATTTCCATTATCGTTGTGTCCATGCCATTGATCAACTGGTTAATTAGTATCAATCAAATGATGCATTTACCTTCAGCATTTTCCGGAATTGAAGAATGGATGCGAAGATCGGAAGACAGTGCTGAAATCTATACAAAAGCATTTTTAAATGTATCTTCGCTAAATGGGCTTATAATTAATATATTTATGATGGCTGTTTTGCCGGCTATTGGTGAGGAGTTTTTATTCAGAGGAGTTTTGTTTAAGTTGTTTAAAGACTGGTCTGGCAAAGCACACTTTGCAATTATTCTTTCAGCTTTTTTATTCAGTGCAATGCACTTACAGTTTTTTGGATTTTTTCCGCGAATGGTATTGGGATTGTTGCTTGGTTATATGTTTTACTTCAGTAAAAATTTGTGGGTTCCAATTGCAGCTCATTTTTTCAACAATGCATTTGCTGTAATTGTTACATTTTTAAATAACAAAAAAATAATTCAAACGGATATTGACGCATTGGGAAGTGAAAGCAGTGATTATTTATTTATTATATTAAGTTTGATATTAACAATGGTGTTAATCGGATATATTTACAAAACAGGGAAAAACAAAAAAGAGGAAGAAAATCAAATTCCCTCCTCTTTTGTATAATTAAAAGAAAGATTATTCTTTCTTTTTTCCTCTACGTGTTGCGTATGTAATTTTAAAAGCACCAACTTCTCTGAGTTCTTGCTTGATATCAGTAAGAATACCCATTTTTACCTCGCCATCAGCTTTAAGAGTAGTACTTAACAATGGACGATCCATTTCATTTCTTGCAGCTCTTTCTTTTTCAACAAATTCTTGAATATCTGAAACTTCTGCAAACTGATCGTTTAATTGAATGCGAGGTTCTGTTCCATACATTGAAGTTTTTATAGGTTGCCCAATATAAATACTACTAGCTAATGCTTTCTTCTCAAGTTTTTGAATTTCTGTAGCTTGAGGAGGCAATACTCTTACAAATAATGTAGCTTCACGCATATTGGTAATAACCATAAAGAAAAATAAAAACATAAAAATAATGTCAGACATTGAGCCAGTGTTGATAGCGGGAACATCTTTTTTCCCTTTCTTTTTAAAACGTGCCATTATTTTTTTCCTCCTATGTTTTTAGGTTCAGCTTCAGAAATACTAACAGGAATAGCTTTTTGAATAGCTTCTTTTTTAGCATCACTTTTCAAATCTTCAAACTTTTTACCAAATTTATCTTTTGAAAGTTGATCACGTAGCTCATTAACAGCAGCTGTTAGTTCATTCTGAACTTTAACATACATTTCATAAGAAGTTCCCCTGTCATTTTGTAAAGAAATTACACCTTTTGAAACTTCGAGATTTCCCAATAAATCGATATATTTAATTGATTTCTCAGGTAAATTTGGATTATTTGCAGGGTTTGAAAGGAATTCAACTGTTTCTGATTTAAGTGTAGAAATATCGCCCAGGTTACCATTCACCAATAACTGGTCATTGGCATTCACCAAAACCGTAAAAATATTTCGTTTTTTGATTTCGGGTGGTTTTACTGTAGGATCAATTGGAGGAGGTAGTTTCCTTGAAATACCCATATCTGTATTGATTGAAGATGTCAACAGAAAGAAGGTAAGTAGCAGGAAAGAGATATCTGCCATGGATCCTGAATTAATTTCCGGAATTTTTCGTGCCATAATTATAATTTATTTCAACATTTTTGAAATTGCAGCATATATTAAACTTGCAACTACTGCAAAAAACATTAAATAAGTAAAAATCAGACCACTTCCAACAATTTTCGATATACCAGGGTCGGTTCCGGTTTTTTCGAAAAGTGCCAAACTAACATCTGTTGAAGATGAGAATAAATAAGACACTAAGAACAATCCTACAAATCCACCAATTCCAAAAAGTGTAGTTTTTGATTTTCCAATACTGGTAATCATAAACTTTAAGGAAAAGAAGAGTAATGCAAGCACTGCTGCGGCCAATAGTAAATACATTACTATAAGACCAATATTAATTGATATTTCCATCATAATAAAACTATTAAGATTATTATTTTTTATGACTGTGTTTTACCAGAATATCCATAAAAGATATAGTTGCATCTTCCATAGTATTTACCAGACTTTCGATTTTTGTCACCAGGTAATTGAAGAATACCTGTAAAACAATCGCAACAATTAAACCAAATACGGTAGTTAACAAAGCAACTTTCATACCACCAGCAACAACGGTTGGAGAAATATCACCAGCTTTTTCAATAGCATCGAAAGCCTGAACCATCCCAACAACTGTACCTAAGAAACCGAGCATAGGTCCTAAAGCGATGAAAAGACCGATCCATGATAAGTTCTTTTCTAAACGGGCCATTAAAACGCCACCATAAGCAACAATTGATTTTTCAACGATGTCCATACCTTCTTCAGATCTTTCCAAACCCTGATAAAAAATACTTGCCAAAGGTCCTCTGGTGTTTTTGCAAATTTCTTTTGCAGCTTTAACACCACCGGTAGCTAATGAAGATTCAAGGCTGTTTAATAATTTTTCAGTGTTGGTTGTAGACAGATTTAAATAGATAATTCTTTCCACTACGAAAGCAAGACCTAAAATAAATACCAACAAAATAGGAGCCATCCATATAGGACCCCCTTCAATAAATTTTACTTTTAATTCTTGATGAAAAGAATTTTCTTCTGTTGCAACGGCTGTACTGGCAGCTGTATCAGCCACAGCAACTTGTGCTGCAGTATCTGCTGTTTGAGTTGCAGTATCAGTTTTTTGTTCGGTTTGGGTATCTGCTTTTTTCTCGCCTTGAGCAAATACAACGTTTGATAATCCTAAAGTCAGCATTCCTGCTACTGTGAATAAAGCAATTAATTTTTTCATTTTACTTTTTAATTGATTTTTAATTGATTTTAACTTTAATTACTATTTATTATTGATAATTTTTTTATCCTTTGCGGAGAGGGTGGGATTCGAACCCACGATACACTTTTGGCGTATACACACTTTCCAGGCGTGCGCCTTCGACCACTCGGCCACCTATCCTCTCTTGCATTGTTTTTTTGAATAAAATCCTTCTTAAAAACTGATTCTTTTTTTGAATGAAAAAAAATGAAATTCAGATTCTATTCAGTCGGCTAAATTACAAAAAAAAAATACTTTACAAATAAAAAAAATAAAATATGTTTTCTTTATACTTAATTTTTAAATAATTATTGCATAAACCTTTAATTAATTTGTTAACTCACCTCTTAATGAAAGCTGAAGGTATTTTTTAATCTCTTCATTCGGCAATTTACGGCCAAACAAAAACATAAGTTTTGCAATAGCCGATTCTGTAGTAATATCGTATCCCCCAATAACGCCTATTCTTCCTAAATCAACACTTGTTTCATATTTACCTATTTCAACACTTCCTGATTTACATTGTGTTACATTTAATATGATGATTCCTCTGTTGATAGCTTCTTCCAATGCATTGATAAACCATTTATCGGTTGGTGCATTGCCTGAACCGTAAGTTTCCATTACTACAGCTTTTAAACATTGAATCGAAAGGATACTTTCAACAACATTTTTTGAAATACCGGGAAACAATTTTAATATTGCAATATTTTGATCCAGCGTATAATGTACTTTTAGCTTTTTAAAATTGGGTTTTAAAATTAAATGATGTTTGTATTTAATATGGACACCAACTTTTGCTAATGTAGGATAATTGCCGGAAACAAAAGCTTCAAAATTTTCAGCATTAAATTTATTGGTGCGGTTCCCTCTAAAAAGTTTGTTTTCAAAGCAAATACATACTTCAGGAACCAATGGTGTTTCATCTGCTTTTGCAGCAGCTATTTCAATAGAATTTATTATATTTTCGCGTCCATCTGTTCTAACAACCCCCAAAGGTAATTGAGAACCGGTTAAAATTACCGGTTTATTCAGGTTTTCCAGCATAAAACTAAGTACTGATGCTGTATATGACATGGTATCAGTACCATGCAGAACTACAAAACCATCATAATCTTCATATTTTTCTTCAATAATACCGGCTAATTTTATCCAAAATTCAGGATTCATGTTGGAAGAATCAATCAAAGGGTCAAAACAATACGAATCGATATTGAAATTAAAGTTCTTTAAAACAGGAATGGACTGGTAAAGCAAATCCATGTTAATTGGGTGCAAAGCACCTGTTTGCGGATCTTTAATCATGCCTATTGTTCCTCCGGTATATATTACCAGAATAGATGTTTTACTATCCATGTAATTTGTAAAAATTTGAAGTGTATAAATTATTATTTTGTAAAGC
>CAIUKU010000368.1 GCA_903899825.1 uncultured Bacteroidales bacterium
AAAAACATGAAAAAAAATGATATATTGTTTCGTCAAGATGCAGGTTATTTGGCATTGTAGCGTCCTGCTACAATGAACGGGGGGTAGCGTGTTAAATTTGTTTTTTTAGAGATTTTTTTAGCCTGTTTCAACCCGTCGGGTTTTTACCTCTAATAAAATGATAAAGCCAGTTTTATCATTATTTGAATCAGAAATCTTATACTGTAAAGTAAAATTAAGAGATACTTATTTGAATGATTATTAGATAATTCTGTAGTTTTTGTATTCTCCAATTCTATATCCGCATAAGTTTTCAATAATCAACTTCAAACGATCTTTGAGGCTGTAATTTTTATAAGATAAATCATAGTCGAATTGCCAGTTGGATTTTTCTATTCTTTCCTTCATTACTTCAGGGTGGGTTTCGGTAAAGGCTGTCAGTGAATTAATATTGGAGTAATCAAATGCTGGCTGTTTGGGTATATTCTTTTCCACCCAGTTGTCATCATGCCAGAGTTTGTGAAAATTTTCCTGCTTTTGCTGCATAATTTCGGGTTTTTTTACCCAGCCATAATGATGTACAAAGGCATTCAGCAGTTTTACATTCAGCACTTTATTGTCATTTTTGCGAAATCCCTGTGCATCTTTATAGGAGTATACAGCAGCAGAGGGTCGGATAATCCTGATTTCTTTACGGTACCAGTTGGGAGCATCGGCTACATAATCGTAACTACCATAAAAATGGCGATAATTGAATAACAGTCCATCAACTTTTGTATCGTCTTTCCATTGCAGCATGGCTTTTTTAATTTCATCCAGGTATTTTTCGTGCACCACTTCATCGCCCTGGATGTAAAAAGCCCAGTCTGCATCAGCACTGATAGCATGTAAAGCTTTGTCTGTTTCAACTGCAAGTACACGCCCACCTTCCCGTAAACTATCGTCCCAAACGGTTTCAATAATTTTAATCTTTTCAGAAGGAATGCTTTTGATTAATTCCAGGGTAGCATCTTCTGAATTGCCTACTGCAACTATGAACTCATCGCAAACAGGCAATATAGAAGTAATGGCTTCAACGATTGGATAATCGTATTTTATGGCATTGCGGACAAAACTAAAACCGGCTACTTTCACTTTAATGGGAATATTTCTAACATCCTGACAGCTAATCGAGAGCTGTCAGGATGTTATTATTTGAATATCTGTATCTTAATTAATATGATTTAGCAAAAACCACTCTTTGGGTAGAAGGTTTTCCTGAAAATATACATTTACCGTTTTCCTGTGGATTGTTCAAAGGAATTGTACGTATGGTAGCTTTGGTTGCATCTTTAATTTTCAACTCTGTTTCGGTAGTTCCATCCCAATGTGCCAAAACAAATCCACCTTTGTTTTCGATGGCATCTTTAAATTCATCCCAGGTATCCACTTTATAGGTAGACATATCTCTGAAATTCAATGCTTTTTGATAGAGATTGCTTTGAATGGATTCCAATAGATGTTCAACTTTATTTTCGATATCAATTTGTTGGTAAGTTGCTTTTTCCATGGTATCACGACGGGCAACTTCAATGGTTCCTTCTTCCAGATCTCGGGGTCCGATGGCCAGACGCAAAGGAACACCTTTGAATTCATATTCAGCAAATTTCCAGCCTGGTTTATAAGTGTCCCTGTTATCATATTTAACGCTGATTCCTTTGGATTCAATGGCTTTTTTAATGGCCTCTGCTTTAACTGAAATCTGGGCCAGTTGTTCTTCGTTTTTATAAATTGGAACAATTACTACCTGAATCGGTGCTAATTTAGGAGGTAAAACCAAACCATTATCATCAGAATGAGCCATTACCAATGCACCCATCAAACGGGTAGAAACACCCCATGAAGTAGCCCAGACATATTCCTGCTTGTTTTCTTTTGTAAGGAATTTAACATCAAATGCTTTGGCGAAATTTTGTCCCAGAAAATGAGAAGTACCGGCCTGCAATGCTTTGCCATCCTGCATTAATGCTTCAATACAAAAAGTTTCGATGGCTCCTGCAAAACGTTCGTTGGCAGTTTTAACTCCTTTTAAAACAGGAACAGCCATGAAATTTTCAGCGAAATAGGCATATACATCCAGCATCTGACGGGTTTCTGTCAATGCTTCTTCTTGTGTAGCATGAGCTGTATGACCTTCCTGCCATAAAAATTCAGCAGTACGCAAAAACAAGCGGGTACGCATTTCCCATCTTACCACATTGGCCCATTGATTCACCAGTATCGGTAAGTCTCTGTAGGATTGTATCCAGTTGCGGTAGGTATCCCAGATAATGGTTTCTGAGGTAGGTCTAACGATAAGTTCTTCCTCTAATTTTGCAGTCTCATCAACTACAATTTTCCCATTTTCGTCTGTTTTTAAACGGTAATGTGTTACAACTGCGCATTCTTTTGCAAAACCTTCCACATGACTGGCTTCTTTTGTAAAAAAAGATTTAGGTATAAACAACGGAAAATAAGCATTCTGATGACCTGTTTCTTTAAACATTTTGTCCAATGCTGCCTGCATCTTTTCCCATATTGCATAGCCATAGGGTTTAATAACCATACAGCCTCTAACTGCCGAATTCTCAGCTAAATCGGCCTTTATTACCAATTCATTGTACCACTGCGAATAATTATCTGCTCTTTTAGTGAAATCTTTTGCCATTTTCTTTACTTTGGTATAAAATTTGTTCTGTTTTAAGAAATTTTATCATTGATTTATAGGTGGCAAAATTAAAAAATATAAACATAAGATTCACAATAATTAAAATAATAAAAAGCAGGGAGGTCCAAATTATGAAAACCCTAATAAAATTTGCAGTAATTCCATTGTTCGTGCTTACTGCATGTACATCTGCCAATCAGCTTTCTTCGGCTTACGATGATGATGGCGTATATTCCTCAAAAAAAGATAAACCCAGCCTCACTACACCAACGAATGTAGAAAAACAAATTCCTGCAAAAACAGATGCAAAACCTGTAGTTTATCAGGAAGTTACAGCTGAAAAATATAAAGCCGGCGAGCAAGCAGTTGATAAATCACAAATGAGCTATGATAAGTACAAACAAAGCCAGGCTGAAAATACGAACGCAGTAGTTGAAAATAATACTGCTGAGCAAACTGAAACCGTAAACAATCAGGAAAATCAAAACTATTCTGATTACGATGCCGATGATTATTACGATTATGGATATTCTTCCCGTTTAAGAAGATTTCATAACCCTTGTCACTTTTCTAGCTATTATGATGATTATTACACCAATATGTATTGGTATAACTACGATCCATTTTATTACGGAACAAGTATTTATATGGGTTATAACTGGTGGAGTCCGGGTTATTCTTACTATAATCCCTACTATTACAACAATTGGGGATGGAACTTAGGCTTTGGTCTGGGTCTTGGATGGGGATATTATGGGATGGGTTATTATGGATGGAATACCCCTTATTATTGGGGTGGTGGTTATTATGGATATGGATATGGATACGGATATGGTAATCATGGTCATGGCTATATTGACGACAGCTGGGCATCAAACAGTAATTCATCATCCACCTATTACGGTCCGAGAAATTATATAGGTTCTTCCAATGGCACCACAACCCCAAGAGGGACAGCAACCAACAACGGAGGTGTGAAAAGCAATGCCAACGTCAGAATTAATTCTGTTGATAATTTTTCAAAAAGAATTGATACCAAAACACCTGTAAATGACAGTTACAGAACCTCTAACGGAACTGCTGATCAGAAACCTACAACTGTTGTTACACGTAATGAGGGAATAACACCAAATAATACTACTATTAGTACACCAGACAGCAGAGAACTTCCTAGCGGAACTGATAGCCGCTTAAAAAATCCTGCTTCAGGCAGCGAAGTGAAAGTTGAGTCAAATTATACTAACAGAACAGATAATCAAAACAACGTATCGAGAAGCTATACTCCTCCGGCTAATCAAAGCAATCCCAATGCCCGTATCAATAATTACCAGAGATACAGTCGTTCGGGTATGGAAAAACAAACAGAAAAACCTGCAACTACAACTCCCAATACTTACAATTACCGTGAGCCAAAATCATATCGTTCACCAGCGTATTCGCAACCACGCTCAAGTCAGGAATTTGAAAGTCCAAAATATAAAAGAGAAGGAAATTACAGCACCAGACCAACGCAAACACAACCTGCCAACAATCAGGAATCACCAAGGACAATCATTAACAGAAATTATTCACAACCTTCAAATTCAAACAGAAGCTATAGCCCGCCTGCCAATAATCAAAACAGGAATTATACACCTCCTGCAAACAACGAAAACAGGAACTATACACCTCCTTCAAACAGTGAAAACAGGAATTATTCTCAACCTTCAAATAACAATAACAGCTATAGTGCTCCGGCTCCCAGCAGATCAACATACACAGCGCCTTCCAATTCAGGAGGCAGTAACTCCAGATCAGGGGGAAATAGCTCAGGTTCTGAAAATCAAAAAAGAAGATAGTTTTTATAAACACTGAAGTAAGAAGTCATTAAATAATATAAAATTAACGATATCAGTAATTTAAAAATAAAAAAAATGAAAAAGATTGTTATCACAATAATAATTGCCATAGCAAGTATTTCAATTACTTTTGCTCAAAATGAAATGGATGCGCTCAGGTATTCACAAATATATTATGGAGGAACTGCCAGATCAACCGCCATGGGTGGTGCATTCGGAGCCCTGGGTGCAGATTTTTCTTCGCTGAGCCAAAATCCTGCCGGTATTGGCTTGTACAAGATTTCTGAATTTACTTTTACACCTTCATTTTATAAAGGAAAAACGACCTCCAATTTTATGGGTTCAGCTGACAGAGAGAATTACAAATACAATATAAATTTAGGAAATCTTGGATTTATCTATACTTTTTTCAAAAGAGGCAATTATGTTCAGGATGCCGGTTTTAAATCAGCTCAGTTCGGTTTTGGTATCAACCGGTTGAATAATTTTAACAACAGAATGACCATGGAAGGCTATAACCCATTTTCGTCCATGATGAATCAATATGCTATTGATGCCGAAGGGAAAAATTCAAACAATCTGGGTAGTTTTGATACCCGTTTGGCGTATGATGCTTATCTGATTAATCCTAAAATTACGGATTCTACACATTATACCTCTGTTGTAAACGGAAATGTTACACAAAGAAAATCTGTTACTACCAGTGGTTCAATGAATGAAGTTGTTATGTCACTGGGTGGAAATTACAATGATAAATTATACCTGGGAGCTACCCTTGGATTTCCTTTCATTCACTATTCAGAACAATCTACCTATAAAGAAATTGATACGAAAGACAGTACTGCTAACTTTAATTCTTTTACTGTTTCTGATGATGTAAAAACCAGCGGAGCAGGTATCAACTTAAAATTTGGATTGATTTACCGTCCCATTGACATGATAAGAATTGGTTTGGCTTTCCATTCGCCAACATATTATTATTCAATGCAGGACGAATACAGCCGCAGAATAGAATCTGACCTGGTTCAGGGAAAATATAAATTTGATTCCCCAAAAGGCAGCTATGAATATGAATTAACAACCCCCTTAAGATTGATTGGTAGTCTTGCATTTGTAATAGGTGAACATGGACTGATTAGTGCCGATTATGAATTTATTGATTACTCAGAACCCCGTTTAACGAATGCAGAAAATTCAGAAGCTTTTTTCAAAACAAATGATGCAATTCAGGAAAAATACCAGACTACTTCTAACCTGAGAATAGGAACCGAATGGCGTTTGAATCCACTGGCACTCAGGGCAGGTTACGCATTATACGGAAGCCCTTTCAAATCGGATGTGAACGATGGAAAACGCACTACCATTTCATTTGGTCTTGGCTTTAGAGAAAAACAATTTTTTATCGATCTTACCTATGCCTATTCAAAACAAGATGAAGATTATTATTTTTACGACCCTTCAGTGATAAAATCACTGAGTCCTGTAAAAAATAGTATGACTGGCAGCAATATAATGATGACCATTGGATTTAAATACTAATTCTGCCAAAGCATCTGCTGAGTTAAAAATTTTAACAAAACTTAAAAAAGGGCGATTTTGATTAAATCGCCTTCTTTTATAAAACCCTTTTGCCTCAGTGTAAACTTTCAACATTTGTTTCACTTATTTAAGCGTCTAAAAACATAAATCCGTAGTAAACTGCATTGCTTGTTTTTCTCCCTCTCCTTTGGAGAGGGCCGGGGTGAGGTGCTATTTCATCACCGTCACGCTTCCCTTATACTCTTTTACTTTTCCGCTTCTTAGGCTTTTGGCTGTAAGCAGGTAATAATACACAGCCTCTCCACATGTTTTGCAGTTGAAATCATTTTGGTAGCTGGTATTTTGGTAAATCATATTGCCCCAGCGGTTGAATATTTGCAGGCTTATATCGTATTTATCGGCATTGCCAATACTGAAATCATCGTTGTTGCCATCGCCATTGGGAGTTATAAAATTGGGGATGATTAAAGGTGGATTGCAGACGGCTTCATCATCTGCACTTATTACGATGGTATCGGAAGTTGTAATATCGTATTCTGCCACATAAGCCCTTACCCAGTAAATACCGGGTTGTTTTACTTCGTAAGTTGCAGCATGGCTGCTATCCTGCCAGGTATAGCTGGCATTGGGAAGCCTGGGGTTTAATAAAATGCTTTCGCCCTCGCACAGGCTGGTATCCTGCCCAAGGTTTATATCAAAACTGCACTCGCAGACGGAGACATCGTCAAAAAGATAATAAGAAGCTAGCCAATTGCTTTTAATAATACTAATATTTGTATTACTATCTCTTGAAAAATTACCAATCGTTATGTATTTTTCATCTCCATCTGCCAAATAAACACCTTTAATTTTAGACCAATTAATAGAATCTGTTAATATCCCATTTTTGTTTTTTATATTTGGTATAGAATCTATAATCATTGTAATTAATGGTGACGAACCATAAGAAATAGTATTTGTTTTTGTTATTAACATACCAATATTTTCAATAGCCGCACCTCCCCCATATAAAGATAAAATTGTATTAAATTTACAACAATAACTATTGTTTTTTTTCATTCTACTTATTAATTCTACTTCTAAATATTCTCTGTAATTTGGTTTTTGTATTGATGAATTCCCAAATAAAAATAAACCAGCACATCCATTTCCATTTAAAGGATTATTAACAGATAAAATATTATTTATTATTGTATTTTGACTACAATAGTTTAAAAAATCTGGCGACCCTGGATTAAAATTTCCAATTGGCATTTTCCATGGTATTGCTTTATAAATTTGACTTATATCATTAGGACAAGAGATATAATCTTCAAAGTCTGAATTAGGCACAAGATTATTTCCTATAATATGTTGTGAAAATAAATTTAAAACAAAATAATTGAACAAGAAAGTAATAAAAATAAATTTTTTTTTCATAAAAAGAAATTAAAAGGCACAAGTAAAAAGTAGTTTTTCTACTTGTGCCTTTATTAATTATTTAATGATTAATTAATAGTTTATTTTTACATACAACTTCGTTGTCTGATGTTATCTTATAAAAGTACAAACCGGCTTTTAAATCTTTAACAGTAACTGAAATGTACTGATATCCTGATTTTAGTTGATTGCTTTGTAATAAATTACCAGCATATCCATAAATTTCCAATACTGCATTGGAATTTAAGGCTTTGTCAAACGCTATCATCACTTCATCAGATGCAGGATTGGGATACAATCTGGCATTCATGGTTTTTGCATTCGTTGGTTGGGTTTTTGGAGATTTGGCAAAATCGGCTTCTATAACTTCATCATCCAGATTGAGCATTTGTCGGGCAATGTAAACTGCATCGCCACCTTCCCAGGGTGTGTAATTTACAGCAATTGGCATCAATATTTCTATCTGTTCCTGTGTAAGCGCATAATTACCTTCGGCAAATGTATTGAGATAAATTTCATTTACTTGTTTACGGAAATAATCTATTAGTTTTTGATCCAGCATGCTGGCCGTTTTTACACCAGCCAGGCTATCATTCCCTTGTTTTATCAATGTCTCAATTTCTTGTATCATTCCAATGTTGCTGATTTTTTCAGTGGTATAAAACTGCTGATACATGACATCGGCAGTATCACCCAGGTACATCAGGCTGGTATCAGATTTTAACACCCTATATAAAGCAGTCATATCGTGATTTTTGTATTCCTCGTTCAAAATTACATAATTATTTTCATTCCTTACTATTTTCTCGTATAATCTTTCGCGCAATTCGGCATTATACCATTTACTATTGAACTAATTTATAAATCATGCCAATCAAGGATTGAAAACTTTATGAAACTAAATTATAGCCACCAACCTGCCAGCCTTCAGGCTGGGACACAAAGTCAAAAATAATTAATTTAATTTAGAAAAGATTGTAAAAATATAATAATTGATTCTTAGAGGCTTAGTGTCTTTGTGGCATATAAAATTTGTCTTTATACCTGAAATCTTATTTTGGTTTGTATTTATTCGCATTTATAAAAAAGACTGCCCCTTGACAAGCATCAGGGCAGTCTTAAAATTATTACACACAATTATAAACACTTACAGTATTTATATTCTTTACAATCTCTTTCCAAACACAAAGCCTTCTTTAATATCATCTTTGGCAACCTGCATTAACTTTTCAAAAGCATCCTCTTTATGATATATTGAATAATCCTGTCCTACCTTATAATTGAACGGATTGGCCCTATGTCCGTTTTTATACAGCACTACCTCGTATTCATGATGAACGGTCTGATACTGTTTTATTTCATAGATCTCATTTTCATAAATAAATCTATAGGTTCCTATTTCTTTCATGTGTTTATAATGATTTAGTTTGTAGATATTCAGTTGTTTAAAAAATTTCTACAAAATATTAAAAAATATTTGTGTTCATGCAATAGTTGGAACGCTGATAACACGGATCCCGAAGATTCGGGAAACGCGGATTTATACTGATTTTAAATCCGTTTAATCTGTGTTTTCCTTTAGGAATCCGCGTCATCAGCGTTCTATTTTTTTTCAATGACA
>CAIUKU010000369.1 GCA_903899825.1 uncultured Bacteroidales bacterium
AACAGTTCGCTAATTTATTCGTCCAACTTCGGGAAAGAACGTAGAGATGTAAAACTTACCGGAGAGGCATTTTTCAACGTTACAAAAGATAAAACAAGACCTTTTGCTGTTGAGGCATTGGGGACTAAAACTGAAGTTTTAGGTACAAGTTTTAATGTGAGTGTAAATAATGAAACCGGAAATGTAAAAACTACTTTAGTTGAAGGCTCCGTTCGGTTTATGGCAAAGGACTATGAGCAAATATTGAAACCGGGAGAAGAGATAGCATTTAATACGAATTCTCAAAAATTTGAATTAAAGAAAACTGATACACAATATAATACGGCTTGGGTTTCGGGCAGATACAATTATAACAATGTAACGTTTGCTGATTTGGCTAACAAGTTAGAACAGATTTACAAATTAAAAATTGAAATTTCAGATTCAAAAATTGCCAATCGTATTGTTTCGGCTTCATTTTTATGCGAAGAGCCAGTCGAAAACATTTTAAAAGCATTTGAGAACGAACTTGGATATAAATACAACGTAAATACTACAAAGAGTCTATACATCCTTAATAAAAAATAGTAATAGCCTATGATGTAAATACCTGAAAAATCACACTTTCTACTTCACATCGTTTTGGAACACAATTATTGGGGAATATATCTGTGTTCAACTAAATCAAATAACCATTTAATTAACAGACTTATAGCATCTTACATGTAAAGATGTACAGCTTACTTTTTGCCAAAAAATTGGTTTTCGGGCTGACAAAATCTAAGTTTGTAAACTTATTAAAAACAGCATATACCGTTTTTATAAATCAATATTTATAATATGAATAAAGATCACAGACAGCAAAAAAAAATGAAAGCAAAAGGACTCAACTTTAAGTTAATTCTGATTGCTATTTTATTCACTAATTTACTTTCGATAAATGCACAAGTAAATAACGGCGTGATTAAAAAAGATCTCAAACTCACTAATGTTACAGTGCAACAATTGGTTGACAAACTTGGCACTGATTATAAGTTTTCTTTTTTTATTATCGATGAGCAAATTGCCAAAACTATTATAACTGTAGATGTCAAAAATGCTACAATTAATCAGATACTTGACGAGGCATTCAAAGAAAATGATATTGTGTATAGTATTCAAGATAAAAGCATAACTATTAGCTCTAAAAAGTCAAGAACGAAGGTTACGCTTGAAAAAACAAAATTGTCAGGAATAGTAACTGACTTTAAAGGTGAACCGATTATCGGGGCAAATATTATTGTAAAAGGAACTAATGAAGGAACAATTACTTATATTAATTGTAATTTTTATTTAGAAACAAATCGCGTTTCAAATGTAATGGTTAGTTATATTGGATTTTTACCAACGGAAGTAGCCATAGGAGAAAATAACAATATCAAAATTGAATTGTCCGAAGATACAAAAAATCTGGACGAAGTTGTTGTAGTTGGCTATGGTACTGCAAAAAAGGGTAATCTGACCGGAGCCGTTTCGATGGTAAAAAGTAAAGACTTGACGGTAGCTCCGACAGCGAGTTCCAGTAATTTGCTTACAGGAAGGGTTTCAGGATTAATAACCAAGCAGTCGAGTGGGTTACCTGGACAG
>CAIUKU010000370.1 GCA_903899825.1 uncultured Bacteroidales bacterium
AAACCTTTAAGTAAGAATCTTCGGAACCCCTTGTTTTGTTTGAGTATTCCAAAAACAGGTTCAACGTCAACTGGTCTCTTACTTCGATGTATTTTCCCTTCTTCGCTTAGTAATCGTTCTCTAGCTTTGGCTTTTAGCTCATTTAAGCGGTGACTGACTTCTATAATCCGATTGCCTTTACTTTTATGACACTGACCACGGACTGGACAGCCATTACAGTTTTGTGCCCGATAACGAGAGATTGTCTTTTCGTAGCCTGCCTCAGTGGCTTCAATTTTATTACCAATAAAATTCATACATTGTCCCATTGGACAGTAGTAGCAGTTCTGTTGTTTGTTGTAGTAAAGATTGTCCACATGGAAGATAGGTTTAGCTTTATCTTTTTCCCTTAGTTCCTTATCAAAATAATTATACTTGACAAACGCCTCAACTTCATTTTCTTCCAGGTATTCATAATTTTCTTCTGAGCCATAACCAGCATCTGCAGTGAGTTCTTTGGGGAGAAAACCATATTCGTTCTTAAATGATTCCAGATGTGGTTTGAGTGTCTTTGTGTCTGTGGGGTTCTGGTGAATAGTATAATTGGCTATGATTTGGTCATTTGTGCTGATTTGTGCATTGTAGCCAGGTTTTAACTGACCGTTCCTCATATGATCTTCCTTCATGCGCATAAATGTCGCATCCGGATCTGTTTTAGAATAGCTGTTACGACCTTTGAGAATTTTCTCCTGTTGTTCATATTGTTCAAGTTTATCAGGCCAGTTCTTTTTTGCGTAATTGATTTTCTGCTTAATATCTTTGTCAATATCTTTATCTTTCAATGCTTGATCAATTTGATTAATGGTCTGACGTACTTTTTCAGGGTCTATTTGCTCAAAGCTTGTGGGAGTGGTATCCTTTAGCTCTTCTTTTGCTAATTCCTGTGTGTATTTCCATAAACCTTCTAGTTGTTGTGCAATGCGTTCTTTAGAGGTCTTTATTCGTTTACCCCAAACAAAGGTGTAACGATTAGCATTGGATTCTATCTTTGTCCCATCTGTATAAACGTTCTGCAAATCAACGTGCCCGCCTTCTGCCATAAATAATACAACCTGACTGAATATTTTTTTAATGGCTCCTTTCAACCGGTCTGTACGAAAACGATTAATGGTATTATGATCTGGTTGTTCCATCCCGGCCAACCACATGAAATGAATGTTCTCTTTTACTGCAGCTTCAATCTTACGCGATGAGTAAATGTTACAGAGATATCCATAAACAAGAACCTTCAGAAGCATCCGCGGGTGATAGCTTGAACAGCCACGTGATTTATAATTTTTCAATAGAGGATCCAGATTAATATCCTCGATGATTTGGTTGACAACCCTTACCGGATGATTCTGAGGAATCAATTCATCAAAGGTTGGAGGGATTGCCATCAGCTGATTTTGCTGATATGGTTTGAATTTTATCCTTGAACTTTTCATAATACAAAGATAATAATTTAATACGCTAAATATCAAAGTTTTATGAAATCTTATCAACATTATATTGTTGATAACCAGTAAATTAAAAAGACTGCCCTTTTGAGACAGCCTCTTAAAAAAGTTGTTTATTTGTTTACAATCGTTATTTTACCTGAAGTAATTTTATTGTTATTCAGTTTAAGCGAATAAAAATACAAACCGGAATTTAAACTGTTAATATTAATTTGCATTTCGTCAACACCTTTAGTAATCGTAGTTGAATAAACCAGATTGCCCATCATTCCATAAAATTCAATGCTACCATCGCAAGCAATGGTTTCGGTAAACTTAACCCCACCAAGCCTCCCCGAATGGAAGGCTTTCGCCTGAGTGTAAGATAGCATCATTTGTGTCATTTATTAAAGCGTCTAAAAACTTAAATCCGTAGTAAACTGCATTGCTTGTTTTTCTCCCTCTCCTTTGGAGAGGGCCGGGGTGAGGTGCTATTTCATCACCGTCACGCTTCCCTTATACTCCTTCACATTCCCGTTTCGTTTGTTTTTTGCAATAAGCAGGTAATAATAAACACCCTCTCCGCATGATTTGCAGTTGAAATCATTTTGGTAGCTGGTATTTTGGTAAATCATATTGCCCCAACGGTTAAATATTTGCAGACTGAGTTCGTAATCAGTAGCATTGCCAATACTGAAATCATCATTGTTGCCATCACCATTTGGGGTGATAAAGTTAGGTATTATTAATGGAGGATTGCAAATATTTTCATCTTCTGCACTTATTACAATGGTATCGGAAGTTGTAACATCATATTCTGCCACGTAAGCTCTTACCCAGTAAGTGCCGGGCTGTTTTACCTCATAAGTGGCAGCATGGCTGCTATCCTGCCAGGTATAGCTGGCACTTGGAAGCTTAGGGTTTAATAAAATACTTTCTCCCTCGCACAGGCTGGTATCCTGCCCAAGGTTTATCTCAAAACTGCACTCGCAGACTGAGACGTCGTCGATTAAATAGTATGCATAAAACATAGTTGAGTCGTCCATTGGCAGAATATTTGTTTGACTATCTCTTTTAAAATTACCAATTGTAATATATTCTTCTCCGCCATTAGCTATATAAAGACCTGATACTTTTGTCCAGTTTATAGTATCCGTAATAAGTCCATTTTTATTGCATATTTGAGGTATAGAATCTATAAAAGTTTCACCATGTGCTAATGGATTATATGAACAAACATAAGATTGGGTGATCAATATGCCAAGATTTTCTACTGCAATATTGCCATACATAGATAAAACAGTATAAAAACTACCACAATACTTTTTAGCTTTAACAAATTTGTTCTTCAGTTTTACTTCCAGGTATTCTCTATAGTCGGGATAATTCGATGGATTAAAAAAAGGACATATTCCTGCACAAGCACTACCAGAGTTTGGCAATTTAATTGATAAAATTTGTAATAAATTTGCATGATTTGTACAAATATTAAGATAATCAGTAGAGCCATTATCATTATTTCCTCTTGATGGATCCCATGGTATTGCTTTACTAATTTGACTAATATCATTTGGACAAGTTGTAAAACCCTCAAAACCAGGATTAGGTACAAGATTATCCCCAATAATATGCTGAGAAAACAAATTTATTAAATAAAAATTGAATAAAAAAGCAATAAAGATAATTTTAGTCTTCATAAAAAGAAATAAAAAGGCACAAGTAGAAAAATTAATTTCTACTTATGCCTTTGCTAATTATTTAATGATTAAAAGTTTATTTTTACATACAACTTCGTTGACTGAGGTAATTTTATAAAAGTACAAACCGGCTTTTAAATCTTTAACAGAAACCGAAATAAACTGATAGCCATACTTAAGTTGATTACTTTGCAATAAATTTCCAGTATATCCGTATATTTCCAATACTGCATTGGCATTTAAGGCATTGTTAAATTCTATCATCACTTCATCAGATGCCGGATTTGGATACAATTTGGCATTCATGGTTTTTGCATTTGTTGGTTGGGTTTTTGGAGATTTGGCAAAATCGGCTTCTATAACTTCATCATCCAGATTGAGCATTTGTCGGGCAATATAAACCGCATCGCCACCTTCCCAGGGTGTGTAATTTACAGCAATTGGCATCAATATTTCTATCTGTTCCTGTGTAAGCGAATAATTACCTTCGGCAAATGTATTGAGATAAATTTCATTAACTTGTTTACGGAAATAATCTATTAGTTTTTGATCCAGTAAAGTAGCATTCTTAATCATAGCCAGTGAATCCTGTTTATCTTTAATCAAAGCTTCTATTTCTGCTATTTTTTCGATATTTCCGGCAGCCTCTGCAACATAAAAATCCTGGTACAATATATCGCTACTGTCACCCAGATACATCATAGCCTGATTTTCCTTTATTGCCTTGTACAAGGCTTTTTTATCATATTCTTTGAATTGTTCCTCCAGTTGGGTATAGGTATTGGAGTCTCTAACAATTTTGCCGTATAATTCTTCTCTTTCATTGGCACTTATACCGATGGTAGTAAGTGGTACAGGCAAACCGGCACAGGGAGTTTGGGTATTAGTAGTAGTTGATTGAATGATATAGCCAATCGTAGGATTGGGGCTAATTCCATTTAGTAACTGATATGTATAAGGAGTAGGATCACGTACAAACCAGCGTGTATTTCCGTTTAACAAATGCCCAGAGGCTGCCCACAAACGGCGGGTAGTATTTCCAAGACTCCAGTTACCAAACCATTCGTTATCGGTAGGTATATTGGGCGATGGATAAGCATAGCCCTGTGAAGTAATGGTAGATTGATAATTAAACAAAAATCCGTAGTATCCATCATATATTTTATTGCAGAAAAACTGGGTAAAGTTGCAATCGCCATATACATTAATACCTGCACCATATCGGTTAATAAACGGATTGTTGGTAATTAATCCGTTGTTTACCTGTGAAATATCTATCCCATAAAATAAATTTTCAAAATCAGGTATTGCCCAATTGGCAATAGACAAACTATTATCGTAAATATTAATACCATAGCAACCATTAGCTTTAATAGCCGAATTTGGTTTATTTACAGGCGGATTGTTACCGTCAAGAAAAATGGTGTTGCTATATATCTGCACCAGCAAATTACGGGAAGCATTACTGTTGGCGCTTGTAATCATAATACCTCTGTTTATAGCATTTATAGAATTGCCATTAAGTTTTATATTGCAATCGCGAGGCTGTATGTTTGAAATGCTTATACCAGTCCGGGTATGATCAGTAGCACTGATAGGCCCTGCGATGGTATTGTTGCTAACATAAGAGTCATCAAACAAATCTTTTCCAACTATACCAAGATTGGTTGTATTCAGGTTGTTACTTTCAGTTTGCAATAGCTGATTATATGCATAAATTCCATTATAACAGTTATTGAAATTATTTCTATATAATCCACTCCCTCCTATTTTTAATCCATGCCATAAATTGCCTGAACTTAATATTGGATCGCCAATGGAAAATATTGCTGTAGAATTGTATTGAAATGTTGGATCATTTCCTGCAGGAGAAGTGTTTAAATTTATATTTCTAAATAAATTGTTATATATTTCAACATAAGATTGTTCTGTTTTAATACCACAAAACATATCATTGAATTGATTAAGATAACTTGCACTGGAAGGATCTCCAATGATTAGTGAATCAGTTCTGAAAACATCAACACCACTATAAGTTTGAACACCCTGATAAGGATAATGTTGCAGGCTATTGCTTCCAACAAAAAAATTACCTCTTATGATTCCATTATACGGAGGTGTACCTCCACCTGAACCTTGGTAAATATAGATATTCTTATAATTTTCTACAAACTCATTATCTTCAATCAAAAACGTAGAACCCTGGTAAATATTTACAGCATGTTGTGCATTTTTAATTGCTGAAGCTTGTATATTAATATGCTGCGTTAAATCATTGGTGTAAATTCCATCCCACATATTGCTGCAACAATTAATGGTATTATCTGAAATAATACTACCATTAATTATTGATAAAGTAATATTAGGTTTATTAAGTATAATTTTAGAATTGGGTGAAACATATACAAATGCATGATCAAAACTTACATCATTATTTATAATAAAATCACCATTGATAACTATTACATCATTGGGGTTAAAAGATAAATTAGTTGATGTACTATAATTTTTTAAAACATAATTAGCACCTGCATTATAACAGCAGGGATAAATTTCAAAATTTGCAGTAGCTGATGTACTTCCTTGATAATTAGCTGTTACAGACAATGAAGCATAATTACAATTTGTAATAGTATGATCAAAAATAACTGTAATTTGTGGGCTACCATTCATATTTGAGATATACCCTCCTGCTGATAAAGTCCAAGTATAGGTATATAAAGAATTTGGATTTGAAACAGTGTAGGTAGCACTATTATCACAGTCATTATTATAACCTGATATTATGGGTGTAGGTATTTGCCCAAAACAATTGGCAGAAATTATCATAACTGCTAAAATTAGCGTAAATTTAAAATTTTGTATAAAATTACTATATATTTTGTGTTTAAACCTATTTTTTTTCATTTTTAAAAGTATTTAAATGCAAAAATTTTGAATAGCATCAAATGATTATTTATCAGCTACTCCTTTTATTTAAAAAAATCCTAAAGCAAAGCAACTGAGTTGCTTCGCAGTTTTTTAGCGTATAATTAACGTATATTTACACACTTAGCCTTTTAATTTATACTATTTTTGCATTGCCTCTTTTTTAATAACTGGCTTAAAGTTTTCGCGTTCCAAGCAAATTTTCAGGTATCGGTATTAGGGAGAGGCATTTTTTATGTATGCACTCAGCTGCAGGGTTTGCAAGCCCTTCAGTATCAATTCCAACATCTTTTCTTTAAACTTTGTTATTGGTTAATAGTTGTTTGTTTATTGTTTATTTGGTTTCTTAGTCGAAGTATAATAATTTATTTCCGCGTCAAAAGTAAACTATTACAATGTTTAAATGCAAGTTTTGTGACATTTTAGTGACATTTATGTGGCATCGAAAAAGTTTATATTTTTAGATTGTTGATAATAAGATATATAAGCTGTCTTTTTTGTGAGATTTTTGTGGGATTTTTGTGACATCGGAGAAGTTTTAAGAAAAAAAGTGTTAAGTGTTAAGTTGTGAGAAAATGGAAGATCGAAAATGGAAGTTTTGGGACGCTGATGCTTTTACTTTATCCTTTTTACTTTAACCTTTTTCCTTTTTACTTTAACCTTTATCCTTTTTACTTTATCCTTTACTTTTTCTTTTACCCTTCCCTTCGGAAGGATTTAGGATGGGCCTATTGTTTTTCTTTTTTACCTTTGCAAAAAAATAATACATGATTGATCCGTCCAAAATCAATATCAGGGATTTTGATTATCCCCTCACTGAAGAACGCATCGCTGGTTTTCCGCTTGAAAACCGTGATGCTTCCAAACTATTGCTGTATCAAAACGGTGAATATGCAACCCATCAGTTCAGCGAATTGCCCGATTTACTGCCGGATCATAGCTTGCTGATATTCAACAATACCAGGGTTATCCATGCCCGTATACTGTTCACTAAAGAAAAGGGAAGCATTATAGAGATTTTTTGTCTGGAACCGGCTGATCATATTCCGGATATTCAGATGGCATTTCAGCAGCAGGGCAAATCTGTCTGGAAATGTTTGGTAGGTAACAACAAGCGATGGAAAACTGTTTTTTTGGAAAAAGAATTTGAATACAGGGGGAAAACGCATTTATTAAAAGCAACACGCAAAGAGGCTGTTGAGAATGCATGGATGATTGAATTCAGCTGGGAGGATGCATTGCTTTCTTTTGCTGAGGTGTTAGCGCAATCCGGTGTAATTCCTTTGCCCCCTTACCTGAACAGAGAAGCTGAAGAAACGGATACCATCCGTTATCAGACGGTATATGCTGCAGAAAATGGTTCTGTCGCCGCACCTACTGCCGGCTTGCATTTTACAGCAGACACTTTTGCCCGACTGGCATCCCGGGATATAGGCTGCGAAAACATTACCCTTCACGTGGGTGCAGGCACTTTCAAACCGGTAAGCTCTGAAACCATCGATCAGCATAGCATGCACAGCGAGAAACTCTATATCGAACGCAGCCTGATTGTTAAACTGATAGAAAACCCGGATAAAAATATCATTCCGGTGGGTACCACCAGTGCCAGAACACTTGAATCACTCTTCTGGTTTGGCGTGAAGCTGGCTGTCGATGGACCAATATATGAAGAACTGGAAGTATTGCAATGGGACGCTTATCAGGAAAAATACAATATTCAAATGACGGCTGCCATGGCATTGGAGAACATCCTCAGCTATATGAAAAGTCGCGATATGAAAGTATTGAGCGGACAAACCCAGCTGATGATACTGCCGGGCTATCGCTTTAAAATTGCCAAAGGCATCATTACCAATTTTCACCAGCCCCGTTCTACGCTTTTACTGTTAATTACTGCTATGATTGGTGAGAAATGGAAAGAAATCTACGCTTATGCACTCGCCAACGATTATCGTTTTTTAAGCTATGGGGACAGTTGTTTGCTGCTTCCTTAAAGAATAATTTCCCGGTTTATAATTCAATGTCGTAAAATATCACATTTAACCGCAAAGTCCCGCAAAGGTTTCCACAAAGTTCCGCAAAGAAATTCAACAAATTTAACTTCTGCAACTCTTTGCGAATTCTCAGCGTTCTTTGCGTTTAAATCTTTTAATACTAAAAAACTTTAACTAAACAACATTGGTTTATTATTATTGAATTATTTTTAAAACTTTCAGTGCATTCATCGTAATTTCCTTTCGTATCATGGGAAACATCTCCATATTAAATTTTTCACGGGCTTCCACATTGGTGGCAAAAAACCAGACTGAAGGACCTTTTTCAATATATCCTACAAACCATCCATTGTTGTTGCCATTTCTGATTGACCAACCGGTTTTTCCACTGATGGTGTAGGATACTGTGCTGTCGATTACCATTAATTCTTTCATGATTTTTTCTGTTCGGGGGGAGATGGGTAATTTCGAATCATAAAATCTTTTTAAAAAATCAATCTGTTGAAACTGACTGATTTTTGAATCGCCTTCCAGCCAGAATACATCTATTGTATTCGAATCCACCACCATATTTCCATATTCAAATTTTTTAAGAAAGGCCTGCATTCTTTTGCTGCCAATTTTTCTTGCAATTTCCTGATAACATGGTACACAGGAAAGATGAAATGCTTCTCTGAAATTCATATCCTTCTCCCAGACAGCCAGTCTTCTTTTCTCACCCTTCCATTTGAAAAGGGTGGTATGATCCTTCACAACTCCGCTTTCTAGTGCAATGATTGAATTTGGAATTTTAAAAGTTGAAGCAGGCAGTTTTCCGGTTTCAGCCCATTTGAAATCATTGGAATAATACCATTGTTTTTGAGGGTCGAATATCAGCACACTACCCTCCACATTGGATGAATCAATGATAAACTGTAATTCAGGCTTATTTACTTCAATTTTTTTTGCATTTACGGTCTGAAGTAAAACGGTTTCTGGCTGTTTGGTGTTGGAACAGCCATAAAATACAGTCAAAAGTAATATCAGAAAGTTGTGTTTTGTTTTCATATTTATTGGATGGTAATCTGCTATTTAAGAAATCCGTTTAATCTGTGTTTCCCGAATCTTCGGGATCAGCGTCATCCGCGTTCAATTTATAAATTTAATCTGCAATTTATGAATGTAAAACTATCATCATTCATGCTTTAAAAAACAGGATACTCAATACGGGTATGGTAGATATTGGCCAATTTCTTTTTTAATATGCTTTTTATTTTATCAATATCCCTGAAAGTGATATTTGAATTTAAAAATTGTTTAGTGCTGATCTGTTCGTCAATAATATGCTCTACCAGATTGTTAATGCTCTGTTCATCGGGAAGTTTGATGCTTCTCGAAGCAGCTTCTACCGAATCCACCATCATTAAAACGGCTGTTTCTTTTGAAAAAGGAATCGGTCCTTTATAGGTATACACTTCTTCTTCCATATTTTCATCAGGATATTCGGTTTTGAACTTTGAATAAAAAAAAGTAGTTTTACGGGTTCCGTGGTGGGTTCTAATAAAATCAATGAGCAGCTCCGGAATATTGTGTTTGCGGGCTAACTTTATCCCTTTGCTTACATGACTGATAATAATTTCAGCACTTTCATCATACGATAATTCATTGTGGGGATTGATGGCTGTATTTTGGTTTTCTATAAAATACATCGGCATTTCCATTTTCCCGATATCATGGTACAATGCGCCTGCACGAGCCAGCAATGCATTCCCGCCAATTTCAAAAATTACTTCTTCCACCAGGTTGGCAACCTGCATGGAATGCTGGAAAGTTCCCGGCGTTTTGCTTGCCATATCACGTAATAGTTTTGAATTGGTATTCGATAATTCCATCAGAGAAACATCGGTAACATAGCCAAATAATTTTTCAAACACAAAAATGAGAGGATATGCAAACAGGGTGAGCATGGCACTTCCGGCAAACATGGCAAAAACCCTGTAAGATTCATGTGTAAAATTCCCATCCTGTATCAGGGTGAGTCCGATAAAAATGAATGAATAGGTAATAAAAATTAAAAATGAAGTCATAAAAAACTGAGCTCTTCTTTCAAGATTTACCACGCTTATAATGGTAATGATTCCGGCTATCATTTGAATAAAAACAAAATCAAAGCTGTTGGGAACCAGAAATCCTATGATTATGATGGTTACCAGATGCACAAACAAAGCAAGGCGGGTATCAAAAAATACACGTACGATAATCGCGACCAGGCACAAGGGTACCATGTAAATAAAACCGGCATCTGTTTTAATGACGATGCTGGTTATGAATACCATAATAAAGATCAGGAAGAGCAAAAACAGATTGTTCTTGTTATCAGCCAGTATATCTTTACGGAAGGCATGCAGGAATAAGTACAATACAATGATTGAAATGGAAAGCAGAATGATTTGACCCAATAATATTGAGTAATACTTTGAAGTTGAACCTAATTGTATTTCATATTCATTTTTTAAAGATTGTAATACCTGGTATTTTTCGTTTGTAATTAATTCTCCTTTGGAGATAATGCGCTGACCATTTTCTACCATGCCTTTGGTAGCGGAAATATTGGAAATGAGGTTTTGTTTTTCTTTTTCGGTAGTTGGCTGGTCATATTTAACATTTTGAAATAAAGCACCCTCTATCGCTCCTGTGAAGAAAATTTCCTCTTCCAAATTGTATTTACTGATTTCGGTTCGTATGTATTTATCTGCTGAGCCAATGGTAAAAAACTTTGAAATCTCTTTTTCTTCGGCAATATTATTTTTCAGCAATACTATTCCGAAATCACCGGGTTTGTTTTCAATTTCAGGAATGATTTCAATGATACCTGTATTGATCAACGAATCATAGATTCCTAAAACAATGGCTGTTATTTTAGGTTTATTTATATTTTCGTTTTTTACATTAAGGTATTTTTCCTGAAGTTTTTGGTTGAAGCGTGTTTTAAATTCGTTTCGTTGCTGCAGATTTAAAGCAGCATCCATTCTGAAATAAGGTTTTACATTGGCCAGCAGTGCCTTTTTTTCAGCCGCCATCTCTTCTTCAGCTTTGATAATTGCGAAATCAAAGGGCGCAATCAAATCATTGTGCATCCAGTATTTGCCTTTTCGAAACTCATATTTGAAACTGGCTTCACGGGGGAAAAGTGAAACCAAAAGGAAAATGCTTGCCACAAACAGGAATGATCTGTATATTTTAGCATAATGATTGCTGATTTTCCAGTTTTTTTTACCCATAAAAGAAATCGTTTTTCCTGAACGAAATTAAGAAAATAATGTATATGATCAATAATTGATGATAAATTTTCTAAAATTGAAAATAGATAAAAGGTTGTATTTCTGCTGATTTTACCTGATACAACATAAAAACAACCAATACCACTACCACTGCTTTCGCCAGATAAGGTATATTTATGAAATAGTTTTTGTAATATTCCTTGGTAGATACCGGCAACCAGTGAATGATAAATCCCAGTAAAATCAGTGAAAAAACATTTTTATAAGAAACAATTACATCAGGGATCATTTGCCAGTTGAAATGATAAAAAATCTGGGACAATATGGTTGAAACACTCCTCATGCTATCGGCTCTGAAAAATATCCATGCAAATATCACGAAGTGAAAGGTGATAAATGCCGGCCAAAACCTGCTCCAAAGATTCGGGTTTTCTTTGGAAGGAAACCACTTCATCCAAAGTTTGTGCATCATCAGACCAAACCCATGCAGTGCTCCCCAAATGATGAATCTCACAGCAGCACCATGCCACAATCCGCCTATGAGCATCACCAAAAACAAATTGATATAGGTTCTGATCTTCCCTTTTTTGTTACCTCCCAAAGGAATATATAAATAATCCCTCAGCCAGGTAGACAATGAAATATGCCAACGGTGCCAGAAATCGGTGATATTGGCCGCTTTATAAGGTGAATTGAAATTCACAGGTAAGCGGAAACCCAACAACAGAGCTACACCGATTGCAATATCGGTATAACCCGAAAAATCGCAATAAATCTGTATCGTATAACCGTAAACGGCCATTAAATTTTCAAAACCGGAATACGACATCGGGCTATCGAAAACCCTGTCGACAAAATTGGTGGAAATATAATCCGAAATCAACATTTTCTTGATGAGACCATTCAATATCAGGAATAAAGCAAATCCGAATTCTTTTTTTGAAAGCACAAAATCTTTGTACAATTGCGGAATAAAATCGTAAGCTTTTACGATAGGTCCTGCCACCAATTGAGGGAAAAAGGTAACAAAGCAACCATAATCCAAAATATTGTGCAAAGCAGCTATCTTTTTACGATAAACAGAAACCGTGTAACTGATGGACTGAAAAGTATAGAATGAAATCCCGACAGGTAAGATGATAGAAGTAATATCAAGATGTGTACCTGCTACTCCATTGGTCCAGAAAGCAAGGTAGTTTACCACTTTAAAATCACTGTGAAATATTGTATTGATGCTGTCAAGTAAGAAGTAGCTGTATTTGAAATAGGCCAGTACACCCAGGTTCATGATAATACTCAGGATAAGATAAAGTTTCTTCCGACCCTGGGTTTTTGCCTGCTCTATCCATAAACCAACAGCAAAATCGAAGAGAGTAGTAAAAGCAAGTATAAGAAAGAAGTAGCCCCCCGATTTATAATAAAAAAAGGAACTTACCAGTAAAAGATAGGCATTCCTGGCCGGCTTTTTCTTGTAAATTACAGAATAAAAGCTCAGTACTACCGCAAAAAATATCCAGAAATACATGCGGGTAAATATCATTGGCGCCTGGGGGTCGTAGGTGAAAATATCCTTTAGGTAATCCATGTGTGAGTTAACAGTTTTTAAAGTTTATAAAGTTCATAAAGTTTATAAAGTTAGTAAAGTTAGTAAAGTTTGTAAAGTTTTAAGACATTTAGATTTTTATTTATTTTGAATTCTTTTTATTATTTATTTAGTCATCATTCTGATAAAGTGTCACTTCCATCTTCAATCTTCCATCTTCTTTCTTCCGTCTTCCGACTTCCATCTTCTGTCTTCCGACTTCCGACTTCCGACTTCCAACTTCCAACTTCCGACTTCCAACTTCCAACTTCCAACTTTTCACAACTACCAGCTTTTCTCAATAAACCGGTCGTAAGCTTTTAGAAATGCATTGAACAACAAATCGCCCTGTAGTTCATAACCGGCTTTTGAAAAATGAATCCTATCATTGGCAGCCAAACCTAATTTCTGCCATTTTTTCATTGACATAAAACCTCCCATTATTTGATACAAATCCCAAACAGCACATTCGTTTTGACCGGCAATATTTAGAATAGCCCGTTTAGCCAACATCATATCAGGGTTGGGATAACGCTTTTTACGATAACTGTCTGCCGGCGTTGTTAATAAAATAAAACTATGCGGTAAAGCATGTTTTATCCTTTGAATGAGCTGTTGGTAATGATTTTCAAAAACGACAGGGTCAAAGTTTTTACCGTATGCATCGTTGGTTCCCAGAGAAACAATGATCCATTCCGGATTTAAAATCTTTAACTGTGCTTCCAGTAAACTGCATTTCAGGAAACTACTCACTTCAGCTCCATTCACACCTACAGCAGAGCAAATGATGCCCGGATCATCATTGTCTAATTCAATACCATACAATGCAAAATTCTTTTGCAGTGAATCGGTTTTCTGAAAAAACAAATTAAGTGTATCAAAATGAGCATCTGAAGTAAATGAAGTATAGCCCAATGAATTGTATTCACCATTTATAATTTTGTCCTCCATTAGTTTAACCTTAAAAACTGTATCACCGGTATTGTGAAATATTTTTACTTTATTAAAATCCTGAAAAGGATAGTTTCTATTGTTTAAAATGATTTGAATACTGGCATTTGAATCGGTAGTAGTTACTGAAATCCCCGCAATTCCCAATTCACAGCCATTGAGATTCTGAATATTTCTGCAATGCTGCCACTTTCCGGTATATTTCACTTTATAGTTATCAGGATTGTTGGTAGCTGCCACATTGTACGGGAAGATAAATCCACGACTGCCCTGTATTCCCAAAGCAAAACGCTGAAGGTTTTCACGAAGCCTTCCCGAAAAAAAATCAGCCTGTATATGGGAATCCCCGATATGTAACACCCTTATTTGTCCTTTGCCCTTTAATATTAATTGATTCAGATTTTTACAGACATTGTTGAAATCATTTTGTGCATTCCCGAAAAAATGCAGACTGTCAGCATTCTGATTGATAAAAGAATAGACAATATGCTTGTAGGGTGTTTCCTGTGCATACACCGCTGCAGATAACAAAAAAATGAATATTATGAATATTAGCCTTTTTCCCATCAATACGTAGTATCTTTATTCTTTAAAAATTAATGAAATAATACGCATGATATAAGTTGTATCTTAAAATAATACTGTAATTTACATATACCATAACATATTGAAAATAATAATTATACAAATGCTTGATTTTTATTTTTGGGCTAAAGACCATTTTGTCTGTTCATTTTTCAAACCCGACTTAAAAGTCGGGACTAATAAATAGCCACGTCCTTTAGTGAAAAATGATGAATATCAAATTGGCTTTAACCAAACTTATTATTAATTTTTACAACGCAATATTCTACAATCATAATGTATTATAAACGCTTTAAACTATAAACTATACAACTTTATAAACTTTATGAACTTTATAAACTAATTCTATCTGTTCAATGCTATTTTCCCAATTCCGCTTTCTGATAATTTTACATATTGTAAATAGTCGTATATCAATGCATTGTAAAACATTTCGGCCACCATGCGGGAGCCTTTTTCATTAAAATGTGTAAAGTCTTTATTGGCCAAAGCGGGTGTTGCAAATACCCAACTTGGCATTGAATTTTCACCGCCCATGGCTTCAAACAAATCCCAATAGGCACAGCCGGCTTTAAAAGCTGCATTTTTCTGGGCTTTCCTTATTTTTTCAATATTGGGATTGGTTTCGTAATTATCACCTGCTTTTCGTGATCGATCCGAAATCCCGATGACAATGACACAAATATTTTTATCTGTAGCTTTAATGGTTTTCAGTTGATTATAAAAACCCCTCTCGTAATAGGAATAATCAGGTATTATGGTTTTTTCATTTTCAGGGACAGCATTCACGCCAAATTGCATGATAACAAGTTTTACATTCAGCAACTCATAAAATTTCTTTAAAAAATCAAAATTCATCTGTGCAAATCCGTAACCTGAACTTCCTCTTAAAGGAATGTTATCCACAGCTAAGCCTTTGTCTGCATCCAGTGCAAATCCATAAATGTCGGGACTGTCTTTTCCTTTCAATTGCATGGTGAAGGATGAAGGAGATTTTTTAAAATCATATTCAAATACATTGAGATCTTTATTGGGAGGCAGCATTTCACTGCTGATTACTTCTTTATTTGCCAGAAGATTCAACCTGACCTCTTTTTTATTATAACCATAAAAAAGCCGAAGCTTTTGAAAATCGAGGGTATTGGCATATCCCTGATTGGATTTGCTTATATAAATACTTCCATTGAAATGAGAGGAATCAGCAGATGATGAATCCTGAACAGCAGGCGAAAATCTGGCAAAACCCAGCATAGCTCCATACCTGCTATGACCGATTTTTGAAACAGGTTTACCAATAAGACTGTATTTAACACAATTGTCAGAAACCGATTCATTCAATGAAGCCGAAGGGGTTGCATTCAGTAACTGCATCAAACCAGAACCCTTACCTCCAAATTTTGCCTGTAACTTAAAGCGAAGATAACCGGTAATTCTGTCACCTTCTATCTGAGAATCTCCATAATGTAAAATTCTGATGAGTTCATTGGCATCTTTTAATTTGTAAAGTGACTGGAAAACAGGGTATAAAATCGTAATATCATTGTTGGGATATTCAAGCTTACGGATGTTTTGAAGCAAGACATTGCGCGAAGCTTTGGAAGTATCATTTACCAATGAATCAATATTTAAGACTGTTTTAGTACTGTCCATAGGATCGGTTGTAATAGCAGAAATATCTGCGTAAGCTTGCTTTTTCGACGAAAAAACCTCTTCAAAATCAGGGCAGTATAGATTGATCTTTTGACTGATTTTAATTCCATTTTTAGGAAAAACCAACATCAAAAAACTAAATAATAGAAAAACAAAAAGAAGAAATAGCAGAATTTTACCGGGTTTCATTCGTAAATTAAAAGTTGATTTTGTTAGATAATATCAGGATTTTAATCCTTTGACTTAATTTTAAGCAGCTGTCCTGGTGTAATTTTCCCTTCTTTGTTCAAATTATTCCATTCAATGATATCTTTCACGGAAGTTCCTTCAAACTTTCTGGCAATTGTTGATAAGGATTCTCCTTTTTTAACTTTATAGCTGATTTCTTTGGATTTTTTCTCCTCTTTTTCGCTTTTCTCAAGGGTGTCAGTTGATTTCTTTGCTTTTGTATCTTCTTTTGAAACAGTTTTTTTAGATTTCGATTCTTTGTTTACATCAGCTTTTTTGGTTTTTGCTTCTTCTTTTGAATTTGTCTGTTTCAGTATAGTTTCTCCTTTTAAGCCTGTCTTTTTTTCAGATGAATCTTGTTTATTGTCTGAATTATGAATGCTTTTTATAAAAGGTTTGGATTCTTTCTTTTCAGTTCTTTCTTTTTTGGTCGTATAAATTATCAATTTCTGACCAGGTTTGATTTTTTTGTTGCGCATTCTGTTCCATTCTTTAAGCGCATCAACATCCACCTGAAATTTATTGGCCAGTTTAAAAAAAGTATCTCCTTTTTTCGCCCTGTAGTTTATCCTTATTATATCATCGGAAGGACTTATCTGAAGATAATTGCGGGAAGGTGCAACTTCTGTATATTTTATCATAGATTCCCTGGATTTTGCTGCAATGGTGTCTTCCATTCCTATAAACGTAGTTACCAGGTTGATGGGTAGTTTTAATGAATAGGATTCGCTGTTTCCGGGGATTACATCATTTTTATATTGCGGGTTCATATCCCTGAGTTGTTGCACAGGCACATTTAATGCATCAGATATATCTTTAAAATTCATATCTGCATCAACCATCACAGTATCTGTAAGTGTAGGAAAATCAATTTTTTGAGGGAAAAGATTGTGTTCTTTATAGTAGTTCATCATGTAATTGGCGGCAATAAATGCAGGGACATAGCTTCTGGTTTCAGCAGGTAAATAATCATAGATATCCCAGAAATTGGTTTTGCCTTTTGATCTTTTGATGGCTTTGTTTACATTGCCCGGACCACAATTATAGGCTGCCAGCGCAAGTGTCCAGTCTTTGTAAATTCCGTATAAATCTTTTAAATATTTAGCAGCAGCATAACTGGCCTTGATAGGATCACGGCGCTCATCTACCAGTGAGTTCACCTGTAGATCGTAGATTTTTCCGGTGGTATACATAAACTGCCATAAACCGGAAGCTCCGACACTGGATACTGCACGTGGATTTAAGGCAGATTCAATGATTGTTAAATACTTCAGTTCCTGAGGTACCCCTTGCTGGTCTAATATTTCTTCGAAAATAGGGAAATAGTACTGGGACAATCCCAGCATCACCTTTACATTTTTACGTTTTTTATTCACATACAACTCTATAAATGCTTTTACTTTATCGTTGTAAGTCATATCAATTACAGAAGGGAGAGATTGTAATCTTTTGATATAAACAGAATCGGAAAAATGTGGAATTACATCGATGAATGCATCTGCATCCTGCGACATATTAATATTGTTGGTATTTATTTTCAATGACTGGCTTACAAAAAAATTATTCAGCAAACTATCGAGGTTTGCCTGAAAATCTTTACTGCTGATTTTTACCGTATCAATAGGCAAAGGAGACAAAACATAATTAGCAGAGAACAAAACACTTGTCTGAATAAAAACCCCTAAAAAAATAAATATATACCTAACGCGCTTAGCCAACATCATGCTTGTTTTTTTTAAATTATTATCTTAATCTTTGCAAAATAAGCAAAAATTAATAAAATAGAGGAAATAAAATTCTTAAAAAAATGTAATAATATCAAATATTATAGATAACGCAGGCTTATTCTATTAATTGTTTGATTTGTTTAAGAATCAGATAATAAGGTACTTAACGTATAACAAGAATTAACTTAATATTCAAAAACCTAATGATAATTCAATCTTGAAAGTTTAAGATAATTTTTATAATTTATGCTGCTTATTTTTTTCTCCGGAAACAATCAATGCCTTTACCGGAGCAAGTCCTGTAGTGGTCCCGTTTTCAATGGCTTTCAACACGGCACCGCCACCGGTAAATATGTAATAATTGGGACTGTCGAGGGCCGAAATATACAATCCCGGCAACAATCGTTTGAGTTCCTGCATGGTATCACCCCCTCCGTATAGTTTGATTGCATTCACATTGCTGTCGATCAGTTCATCCAGGGCAATGGTGCCTTCGTTAAAGAAAGGAGTATAGCCCATTACTGCATTTACAAATATCGTTTGAGCCTGATGGAAAACTTTTATCACATTTTTTTCGAGAAAAGATTCTTTGGCAATGTCCAACACATAATTCAGGGCAGTTCCGGCTTTGATTTCAGCTATATTTCTTAGCCGGTTTTTCCCTTTCAGCTTGCCCTCCATGGTGTCAGATTCAATGATATAAGGCAATTCGATAATTTTATGCTTGTACTTTTTGGCAAACTTAACAAATTCGAGGGCATGCTCCATATCGTCAGCTTCAATGCCTTTGATGGTAAAATTATATTTGGCACAGAGATAGGCATTGTAAATTACACCCCCCAATACCAGATAATCGGCTTTTTCGAGCAAGGCAAAAAGCGAATCAATTTTGGTATCGAATTTGGAACCCGCCACCACTGCAAGAAACGGACTTTCAGGTTGATAAATTCTTTCGAGATTGGTAATTTCCTTTTGCATCAGAAATCCGGCATAAGATGGCAAATATTGGCTGACCTGTACCGTGGAAGCATGCGCCTGCCAGGAGCCAAAAGCATCGTTGATAAAGATATCAGCCAGCCCCGCCAGCTGGTTGGCAAAGCGGTCAGCCTCTTCTCCTTTGGCTTCTTCACCTGAAAACCAACGGGTATTCGGCAAATAAATACCATCTATCAAACCTTCCTTCAACTCACGGATGAGGTGATTTACAGATGTCTCTACCCCCAGATAACCTTGTTTTTCGCGGGCGAAAAACTCCGGAACTTTCAATGTAATATGCAATTTCTGTTGCAGATAATCTACAATAGGCTGAATTGCGGTTTTATCGCTGATGGTAATTTCTCCGGTTTTTTTATCTTTCGGACGACCTACATGGGTCATCAGTATAATTTTTCCACCTTTGGAAATAATATGAAACAAGGTTCCAATGGTAGCATCAATGCGGTAAGGATCGTGAATGACGCCGTTTTTCACCACATTGTGATCTACTCTCACCAGCACAACTTTGCCTTTCAAGTCAGCCTGTTGTATCAATGGTATCTGAAGATTTTCCATAATGTTAGATTTTTAAAGGTTAAAGGATAAAGGATAAAGGTTAAAGGTTAAAGGATAAAGGTTAAAGGATAAAGGTTAAAGTAAAAAGTAAAGCTGTATTTTCGTAATAACTCCAAGTACTCTAAGTATTCTAAGTACTCCAGGCACTATAAGTACTCCAAGTACTCACTTTCTTCTTCCAATAAAAAACGCCCCTTTCGGAGCGTTGGTATATTTTTCGAATTTATTCTACAATAGTATTCCAGTTGTATTTATCTTCAACTTCACCTTCCTGAATAGCTCTCAGCATATTGTATAATTTAGTGGAAACAGGACCTGCTTTTCCGTCCTTACAATACAGGTATTCTTCTTTGGTATCGCGATCCTGAATTCTCTTAATAGGAGAAATTACAGCAGCGGTTCCACAGGCACCTACTTCTTCAAAATCAGCAAGTTCTTCAACGCTGACATGACGTTGTTCTACGGTTAAGCCTATATCTTCGGCCAACTTGCGGAGACTCATATTGGTAATAGATGGTAATATAGAGTTTGATGAAGGTGTGATATATTTATTGTCTTTGATACCAAAAAAGTTGGCAGGACCTGCTTCATCAATGTATTTCTTTTCTTTGGCATCTAAAAACAATACTGAAGCAAAACCTTCATCGTGTGCTCTTTCGCCGGCTCTTAAACTGGCAGCATAATTACCACCTACTTTATAACAACCGGTTCCCAGTGGAGCAGCCCTGTCGAAATCGCGAACGATCTGAATGCTTACAGGGTTAAAACCTTCTTTAAAATAAGGACCTACCGGACCTACAAATACGATAAACAAATACTCACTGGCCGGTTTTACCCCTACCTGAGGGCCTGAACCAAATAAAACGGGACGAATGTATAAAGAGGCACCTTCACCATAAGGCGGGATGTATCGCTCGTTCATTTTAACAGCCTTAAGTACAGCCTCTCTGAATAATTCAGTAGGAATATGGGCCATCATGATGCCAAAGGCAGAATTCTGCATACGTTTGGCATTTTCTTCCAGGCGGAAAATTCTGACTTTTCCGTCTTTTCCCCTGAATGCTTTTAAACCTTCAAATGCTTCCTGCCCGTAATGTAAAGCAGTGGCAGCCATGTGTATATTTACATATTCCGATGAGGAAATTTCGAGCTGACCCCATTCGTTGTTACGAAAAAAGCAGCGAACATTATAATCGGTTTTAAAATAACCAAAAGGTAAATTTTTCCAATCAATAGTATTCATATCTCTGAGTATTTGGATGTTAAAAATTTTTAAAACTGTTTTTAAAACAAGGTAAAATTAGAAATTAATTTCTAATTAGCATGCATTTAATCGAAAATATTCAGATTATAAAACAATCACTATCTTATCGCATGATATTCAGATTTATAAAAGCATAATGAATTTCTGCTTAAATTGAAGTTGCTTGACTTCGCAACAGCCTTATATTATTTTATTGTAAAAGCTAAGCAGAAAAAAAAATCTATTCTCTGTCCCAATGATGGGTGATAGATCATAATAACCCAACGTTTGGCAGGCAACATCTTTAATGTTATATTGAATTAATTTTTAAATGCAAAACATTGAATAAAAAATGCTAATACATTTATTTATTTCTGATCAGCATTTTACCAATTTATGTATGAAATAATTTATAAATCAGTTTGGTATAATGTGTGAATCATACAAGTTTTTTCCGGAATTATATAATGCTTAACGCCAATAAACATCGCATCTTTGTAACTTGCAATTTTTATATATTGCATTTAATAAGAATTGACATACCATCACAAAATGTGCAGAAATTAATTAAATAAAGGACGAAAAATGAATATAAACGGAAAAGAACAACCCAGACAAGACTGGCAGGATCATTTTACGGGTCATCATCTCAATAAAGGAAGCTGGAGAAGGATACATCATTCCTGGATTTTTTGGGTTTTCTTTGTATTGACACTGGCAGCCATCACTTATTACATTACGAGTGTTGACTTTGCATTTGCACCCCGTAAACAAGCGGCACCACAAATGGAAAATAATGCTACACCCTAAATGAGAGGTCCATTTTTTTGAAATCTGACATCCCTGGCGAAAAACAATGCTGAGCGTAAGTGCAATATGATATATGGTTTTGTGAAAGTTACATCGAATCTTTATAAAATTATATAATACCAACTGCATATGATGTAAAAATATACGGATTGTATTTTTTTGCTTAAATAACTTAATGAGTAAGGATAATATAACCCATTAATTGAGAAAAATGGAATTTTACAAAGGAAACATTGAGGCTGTTGTAAAAGAATATAACAGCAATACTACGGAAGGATTAGATGATCGTAAAATTAAACAGTCAAGACAAAAATTTGGAAACAATGTGTTGAAATCAACCGACAAAATTGGGTTTATAAAAATTCTTTTCCGTCAGTTTATCAGTCCGCTGGTTTTTATATTGATTGTTGCATCTGCAGTTTCGTTTTACTTAGGCCAGTTTAGGGATGGCTCTATACTTATTATCATTGTTATTATTAATGCAGCTATTGGTTTCTATCAGGAGTGGAAATCGGAGAATATTCTTGCTTCACTTAAGAGTTTGGTTGTGGAAAAATGCAATGTGATTAGGAATGGAAAGCTCATTGAGATTTATGTAGCAGATCTTGTACCGGGTGACATTGTTCAATTAAACGAAGGGGAAGGAATTCCCGCAGATATCCGCCTGATCACATCAGATAATTTTTCAGCCAATGAATTTATACTAACAGGAGAGTCGTTACCTGCCAATAAGGACTATTTATTTACCACAGATAAAACCCTTGCATATAATGAAATAAAGAATAGTATTTATATGGGTACAACCGTTGCAAGAGGGAAAGCAACTGGTATTGTTTATGCATGCGGTTTACAGACAGAGATTGGTAAAATTAATTCCAGTTCTCAAAAAATAAAATCAGCCAAAGCTCCAGTACAGATTGAAATAGCTGATGTTGCAAAAAAACTTACGTATATTACCCTTATTATTGCTGCCATTCTTTTGGTATCTCGCTTATTGATGAATGATACATTTGCAATGGCAGTTGTTTTTTCTGTAAGTGTAGCTGCAGCTATGGTTCCGGAGGGCTTGCCTGCACAAATTTCTATGGCACTTTCATTGGCTGTGGGACGACTGGCCAAAAGGAAGGCAATTGTAAAGATGATAGCTTCTTCTCAAACCTTGGGTTCAGCAACTGTAATTGCTTCAGACAAAACAGGAACGATTACAAAAAATGAAATGACCATTACCACTTGTTATTTTAACGGTAACTCATTTACAGTTGATGGATTAGGTTATGAACCATCCGGTCAGATAACAGATGAAAATAACAAGGTCCTAAAAAAGGAATCTCTGGGTGATTTGAAAATATTTTTCCTTTCCGGCTTTCTTTCATCTACCGGAAAAATCAGTCCCGCTGACAAATTTCATCCTTCGTGGTATTCTATCGGCGACCCGACAGAAACAGCCTTCTCAACACTGGCAATGAAAGCCGGATATACACTGGATGAAATTGAAAAAGATTATCCATTACTACAAGCATTTGCCTTTGATTCGTTTCGTAAAAAAGCCACTATTATACGGACACATAAAAAGAAAGTCATCGCATTCGTAAAAGGTTCTATTGAGTCGGTACTGGAAGTATCCACAAAAATGATAAGCAATGGTAAAGTAGGTGAACTCACAACTGCAAAGAAAAAGGAAATACTCATAAAAGCGGCAGCATTTTCTGAACAGGCGCTGCGTGTTATAGCAATTGCTTACAAAGATCTTGAAAATAAAAAGGAATATAAAGTTGATGCTGTTGAAAAAGATTTAATCTTTGCAGGTTTTGTCACCATGTTCGATCCGCCCCATAAAGAAGTGAAAGCGGCCATTGAATCTGTTTTTAAAGCACATATTAAAGTGTTTATTATAACAGGGGATAATGAAATAACGGCCAAAGCCATTTCAAAAAATATAGGACTGATGAATGAAAAGGATGTCTACCCTGTAATTGTAAATGGTGCCGATTTGCAATCTACTACGGATGCACAACTAAAAAAAGTATTTAAAAACAGGGCTGTAATATTTTCAAGGGTATCTCCTGATGATAAATACCGGCTGGTTGATTTGCTGATGAAACAAGGCGAAATTGTAGCCGTAACCGGTGATGGTGTGAATGATACATTGAGTCTGAAGAGAGCGGATATTGGCATTGCCATGGGTAAAAACGGCTCGAAAGTGGCACAGGAAGCAGCCAATATGATTTTACTGGACGATAATTTTTCTACCATTGTGGTTGCCATCAAAGAAGGAAGAACCATTTTCAGAAACCTGGAAAAGACTATCATCACAAATCTGGGATCTAATATGGCAGAGCTTTTTTGCGTACTGACCGGTTTTGTGGGTGTATTTTTTGGTTTGCCGATTCCTATATTGGCAGTACAGATTTTATTGATTGACATTGTGGGTGAAATGGGTCCGCTGATCATGCTCACATATGATCCACCTGAAAAAAGCATAATGGAAAAACCACCCAGGAATCCAAAAGACAAAATACTCAATACAGCTACGATGAAAGGAATTGCTTTCTCCGGCATCATTATGGGACTTTCAGCCTATGGATGTTTTTTGTTTTCATATTTTCAAAATCAACAAAGCCCTCATTTTTATGAGAAGGCCATTACTATTACATTTATTTCAGTGATTTTCGGTCAGTTTGCCAATCTACTTTCGAGACGAACTTATGGGCATGCGTTGGGAAAATATTTATTTTCGAACAAAAACCTTCTGCTTGCTATTTTATTTTCTGTATCCTGCATTCTTCTTATTGTTTATGTACCATTGCTGAATTTATATTTCCATACTTCCTCATTGCGTCTTGTTGACTGGATATTACCAATAACAGCCGGAACCATTTGTCTTTCTGCATTCGAATTCAAAAAATGGATAAACCTGCGTAACAACAAACAGAAAATTAATAATTAAGAATCGGGAATAAGTGAAGCTACATTCATCTCACTATAGATACCTCACTTCACCCAAAAATAAATCTCATATATCGATTTCTTCTCCGATTATTGTATAATTTTGTAGTATCAAAATACAATTATGGATTTAGCAAAAATACATAGCTCAGCACATATCGATTTTTACTCGGTCAATACAGAAACTGAACTTAAACTCACAGTAGTAGAAAGCGGTATATCCGCCGGTTTTCCTTCTCCTGCCGATGACTTTCTGGACAACAGTATCGATTTAAACAAAGCGTTGATAAAAAACCCCAACGCTACCTTTTACGGAAGGGTGAAAGGTGATTCGATGAAGGATGTAGGTATTCACCATGGTGATTTACTCATCATCGACAAAAGCCTCGAACCTCAGGATGGCAAAATTGCTGTTTGTTATATTGACGGAGAGTTTCTGGTGAAGAAAATTAAAATAGAAAAAGATTGCTGCTGGCTGATTGCTGCCAACGAAAATTATTTACCCATTAAAGTAACTTCCGAAAACGAATTTATCATCTGGGGAATTGTTGTCCATGTTATTAAAAATTTTTAGGCTATGTTTGCACTGCTAGATTGTAATAATTTTTATGCTTCCTGCGAGCGGGTTTTTCGTCCTGATCTCAATGGTAAGCCTATCGTAGTGCTTTCCAACAACGATGGTTGCGTGATTGCCCGAAGCAATGAAGCCAAAGCCGTGGGAGTTCCGATGGGAGCACCTGCTTTCAAATACCAGGAATTGTTCAATGAGCACAAAGTGAATGTATTTTCTGCCAATTTTGCCCTTTATGGCGATCTGAGTATGCGGGTGATGAACATCTTATCCACCTATTGTCCTGAAATGGAAATCTACAGCATTGACGAAGCCTTTCTCGATTTCAGGGGTTTCGATTATCAAGATTTACCAAAACTGGGAAAAGAAATTGCCATCAAGGTTCACAAATGGACAGGCATACCCGTAAGTATCGGCTTTGCAGAAACCAAGACCCTGGCCAAAGTTGCCAACCGTGTAGCCAAGAAATACCCTAAGCAAACCTCAAATGTTCATTTTATCGACAGTGATGAGAAACGCATCAAGGCCCTTAAATGGCTGAAAGTAGAAGATATCTGGGGCATCGGCCGTCAGCTCAGCAAAAAGCTGAATGCCATCGGTGTGAATACAGCCTATGAATTTACACAACTTCCTGATGAATACGTCCGCAAACAAATGAGTGTGGTGGAACTGAGACTTAAGAATGAACTGGCAGGACAGCCTATGTTGCAGATTGAAAAGCGACAGGCGAAAAAGAACATCGCTACTACCCGTTCTTTTGAGAAAAACTATACCACTTTCGATGAACTGGCGGAAAGAGTGGTCACCTTTTCGGTAAGCTGTGCAGAAAAATTACGCAGGCAAAAATCCTGTTGTACTTCCCTGATGGTTTTTATCCATACCAATGGATTCCGTAAAGAAATGCCGCAATACAGCCGTAATATTGTAGTTAAGTTGCCCTATGCCAGCAATTCAGGGATAGAGTTGGCTAAATTTGCATTGCAGGCATTGCAAAGAATTTACAAACAAGGATATCTTTACAAAAAAGCGGGTATCATCGTAATGGATTTTTGTCCTGAAAACGAGGTACAACACAGCTTGTTCGAAAACTCAGATCCAAGGCATAAAGTCCTGATGAAAACCATGGATGGCATCAATGCCCGCATAGGGCAGCAAAAAATAAAACTCGGCAGTCAGGACCGCGACAGGATATGGAAAATGAAACAGGAAAGATTGTCGCCGAGATACACTACTAAACTTTCGGAAATCATCATTGTAAATAGCTGATTATGTGTTTTCATTCCAAACAAAGCAAAAAAGCCCAAACCCTTGAAAACCGCTTCAAAGCAGAATTCCTGGATATTGATATATTTATTCCTACCGATCATTACAATGGCTTCAGCCATCCTCAGACACCGGTGATCACCAATAAGCACGCTGACAAAATACAACTATTCCATTGGGGACTTATGCCTGATTGGGCCAACGATAAATCCTTAATGAAAAATACTCTGAATGCCAAAATTGAAACCATTCATGAAAAACCCAGTTTCAGAAATTCAATCAATCAGCGTTGTCTGGTATTGGTGGATGGATTTTATGAATGGCAATGGCTGGATGAGAAAGGAAAAAATAAACAGAAATATTTAATCACAATGCCTGATGAAGAAGCATTTGCAATGGCCGGTCTTTGGAATACATGGACTGACAGAAAGAGCGGTGAAATCATAAATACTTATACCATATTAACTACTGTAGCCAACGAAGCCATGAGCATCATTCATAATTCAAAAAAGAGAATGCCTGTGATACTTAAACCGGAAGAAGAAAGTATATGGCTCGGAAATCAGGATATTGACATGAATAGAAATATGAAATTATCAGCAGTGAAATTAGACAAATAAAAATGAGAAATTTATAAACTTTATACTTTATGAACTTTACAAACTAAATATCTGTTACTTTTACAAACTTTATTAACGTTACAAACTTAATACATCCATGAAGATAGCATTATTCGGTAAAAGCATCAGTAGCGACAGTATGGATTACCTTAAATTACTGGTCGAAAATTTAGAAACCGCAGGTATTTCCATTACGGTGTATGAACCCTATTTGAAAACCATTGGAAAGTATTTATTTTTTAATAAAGAAGTTGAGGTTTTTTCAGATCACACCCAAATCCGGCATAAGGTTGATTTTCTGTTGTCTATTGGTGGTGATGGTACTTTACTGGATACTATTACTTTGCTGAGAGATTCAGGTGTACCGGTATTGGGAATCAATCTGGGAAGGCTGGGATTTTTGGCAAGTATCAATAAAGATATGATTATTCCTGCCATTCATGCCATGGTAGAAGGGAATTACAGTCTCGATAAACGTACACTGGTAAAAATAGAAACCGAAAACAATCTGTTTGGTGGGTATAATTATGCACTTAATGAAATGACGGTTTATAAAAAGAATCCGCATTCGATGCTGACCATAAAAGTTTTTGTTAACAATGAATTTCTGAATGCCTACTGGGCAGATGGTTTAATTATAGCAACCCCGACTGGTTCTACCGCCTACTCGCTCAGTTGTGGCGGACCCATCATTACACCCGATTCAGAAAATTTTATCATCACTCCAATTTCCTCACACAATCTTACCGTACGTCCTATTGTAATACCTGATAACAGTCTGATTAAAATACAGGTAGTATCCCGTGAAAGCGATTATTATGCCAGTCTCGATTCACGCTCTATCAGCGTTCCCTCAGATACAGAGCTTTGGGTAAAAAAAGAAAGTTTTCACATTAATTTAGTGAAAATGAACAACCAAAACTTTTTTTCTACCCTCCGCCACAAACTTTTATGGGGTAACGATGCAAGAAATTAACTATTTTAGCGTTATATCATACTATTTGCATTGTAATCAATGGATATGTAAGTTCAATATTCTACTTGATAAATTAATGATGCTGTTTAATTTTATAAGTATACAGAAGTATTTATAAATATATAAACCACTTATCAATGCAGAAAAATGGAGTAAACTATCTGTTATTAAAGCATAATAAATGTTAAAAGCACAGTGCTTAAAGATTAATTCTCTCAATAATATTGTTTTAAAGCAAAAAAAAAATTACTTTTGCTGACTTATGATAAAACCGACTTTGAAACAGTAGAAGCATTGTTAAATGCTGTTTTTTAATCTTTTTCAATATAATAAAGTAAAGAAAATGAAGAAAGTAATCATCATTATTTGCGGAATATTTTTAACGATAAGCACATACGCACAACGTTCAGAACTTGGCGTAATGCTCGGAACATCTTATTATTTGGGCGACATAAACCCTTCAGGACAATTCTACAGTCCAAATTTTGCAGCGGGTCTTATTTATCGTTATAATCTGAGTCCACACTGGGCAATAAAATTTGATGCACTTTACGGTACCGTTGAAGGCAGTGATGCTGATTTTGGAAATATCAGAAATTTGAGTTTCAAATCTCATATTTTAGAATTTTCTTCCCAAATCGAATTGAATTTCTGGGAATATTTTACAGGTAGCAGAAGTCATCGTTTTTCGCCTTATATATTTGCAGGGCTGGCTGTATTTAATTACAATCCTCAGGCCATGGACAGTACGGGTACCTGGCATGATTTACAGCCATTAGGTACTGAAGGCCAAGGAACTATCAATTATCCGACACGAAAGGTCTACAGTCTTACCCAATTAGCAATCCCATTTGGTGTAGGATTTAAATACAGTGTTTCAAAAGCCATCTGTGTTGGCATTGAATGGGGACTGCGTAAAACCTTTGTAGATTATATTGATGATATTAGCACAACTTATGCCGACAGAAGTTTATTGGCCAATGAAAAAGGCTTTATTGCAGGTTATCTTTCGGATCGTACACCTGAACTTTTTTATCCAGATCCTAATAATCCGACAGATCCTGTTTTAATACATCGGCCTGCTCACCTTGAAGATGAGCAAAGAGGCACTTCATCCAAAGATGACTGGTATTCTTTTGCAGGAATTACGATTACCTTTAAATTGGGTTACAAATCTAAACCTAGCTGTTTTGACAAAGGATTTAATTACAAAGAAAATATATATTACTAATTGGTTTAGTTATTAGTAATTGGTAATTGAGTTATTAAATGACTATTAAAGGTTTACATTAAATACTAATATTATTATTGCAAGAAGGATAATGAGTTTGAAGGAACAAATAGACAAAAGCAAAATACCTCAACATGTTGCCATTATTATGGATGGAAATGGCAGATGGGCAAAACAGCGCCAACACGATCGTACTTTTGGTCACGAAAGTGGAGTAATATCAGTAAAAGAAACGGTAGAAACCGCTGCCGAAATTGGAATAAAATACCTTACATTGTATGCTTTTTCTTCCGAAAACTGGAATCGTCCTAAATCTGAAGTTGATGCGTTGATGAGTTTATTGGTTAAAACCATTAATCAGGAAACAAAAACTTTAAATGATAACAATATAAGACTGAAAGCTATTGGCGATTTACAAAGTCTGGAATCACAAACCTTTGCTGAATTACAAAAAGCGATTGAAAACACGGCTTCTAATACGCAAATGACCCTAATACTGGCATTAAGTTATAGCTCAAGATGGGAAATTACGAAAGCCATAGAACAAATTGCAATTAAATTAAAAAACAAAGAATTACAAATAGAAGAAATTAACCAGGATTTGGTTTCCTCTTTTTTAAATACAGCCCCTTATCCTGATCCTGAACTTTTAATCAGAACCAGTGGTGAATACCGTATCAGTAATTTCTTACTATGGCAAATTGCATATACTGAGCTTTATTTTACACCCATTTTATGGCCTGACTTCCGCAGTGAAAATCTCTATGAAGCGATATTGGATTATCAAAACAGAGAAAGACGATTCGGAATGACCAGCGAACAACTATTAAACTTTTAAACGCCAGAAGTGATCAAACCCAATACACAGCTCTCTAAAATATAAATTAATAAATTTAATAAATTGCATAACTGCAATTTAATTATACATATACGAATAAAATAAAATAAGAACTATTCCGTTTCACTTTGGCAAAAGGGATGGCTTATTCCAGATGACAAATAAAAAATAATAATAAAAAATAACAAATGAAAATCAGATTATTTTTGCTTCTTTTATTAATAATATTTTCTGCAGGTATTACCAATGCTCAAATATCATTAGGTAACGACTTATCAGAATTAGATTATTCAAATCCAAAAGAATATGAAATCGGAGGAATCACTGTTTCAGGCGTTCTGTTCTTAGATAATAATATGCTTATATTAATATCAGGATTATCGGTAGGCGAAAAAATCACCATCCCCGGCGACAAAATATCCGGAGCAATTGATAAACTCTGGGAACAAGGTTTGTTCGAAAATATTAAAATTTCGGCTACAAAAATACAAGGACGTACTATTTTCCTGGATATTTTTTTACAGGAAAGACCCAGACTTTCAAAATACAGATTTACAGGAATACGTAAGGGTGAAGCAGAAAAATTAAGAGAAGAGATTAAGATTACCAGCGGGGATGTTATTACCGAAAATATTATTACCCGTACATCCAACAGCATTTTCAACTATTTTAATAAAAAAGGTTATTTAAATACAACAGTTGATATTAAACAAATTTTAGACACTGCTGTCACCAATAGTGTGATACTGCTTATTGATGTTCATAAAAACAAAAAAGTTAAAATAGCAGAAATCAATATTCACGATAATCAATTTTTAAGCGATAATAAAGTACGAAAAGCATTTAAAGAGACCAAACGCAAAAGGATTTATCATATTTTCAAATCTTCAAAATTTATTGAAGAAGACTATAAAGCAGATCTGGAAAAAGTTATTGCGAAATACAATGAACTGGGGTTCAGGGATGCTATCATTGTAAAAGATACAGTTACTAAAATCAACAACAAATTAATCAACGTTGATGTATGGATACACGAAGGCAAAAAGTTTTATTTTAACAATATAACTTTTGTCGGTAACACCAAATATTCATCTAAACAATTGGGAGATATTTTAAAAATACGCAAAGGTGATGTATACAATCAAAGCGCATTGAATCAGAATTTATCCTTTAATCCTAATGGTTACGACATTAGTTCATTATATATGGATGATGGTTATCTTTTCTTTCAGGCAATTCCGGTTGAAGTACAGGTAAATAATGATTCTATTGATATTGAAATCAGAATACGGGAAGGCAAACAAGCACGTATCAATAAAGTTACCATAAAGGGAAACACTAAAACCAACGACCATGTGGTTATCAGGGAAATAAAAACAATACCCGGTCAGTTGTTCAGTCGTGCCGACATTATCAGAACCACCCGTGAATTAGCACAATTGCGTTATTTTAATGCAGAAACAATCAAACCGGTCCCTACTCCAGATCCTGAAAACGGAACTGTTGACATTGAGTATCAGGTTGAAGAAACCTCTTCAGACCAGGTTGAAATCTCAGGTGGCTGGGGTGGAGGCATGGTTGTAGGAACACTCGGCCTTTCTTTCAATAATTTTTCAGCAAAAAATATTTTTAACGGTAAGGCATGGAAACCATTACCCTCCGGTGACGGACAAAAACTCAGTCTGAGAGGTCAAACCAACGGACAATACTATTATTCGGTAAGCGCATCGTTCACTGAGCCATGGTTAGGAGGCAAAAAACCTAATGCTTTCAGTGTTTCTGTATATCATTCCAAACAATCCAATGGTGTTGCCTCTGATAATGCTTCTTATGCTTCATTAACTATTAATGGTATCACAGTGGGTTTAGGTAAAAGAGTTAAATGGCCTGATGATTACTTCACCATTTATCATGCTGTCAGTTTACAAAACTATACCTTAAACAACTACGGATCCTTATTTTCATTCAGCAACGGATATTCAAACAATCTAAATTATGGTTTAACAATATCCCGTAATTCAATAGATGCGCCAATCTATGCACGATCTGGCTCAGAATTGTCTTTGTCAATGCAATTTACCCCTCCTTATTCTGCATTTTCAAAAAAGGATTATACTACCCTTTCTGATCAGGAAAAATACAGGTTTTTAGAATACCACAAATGGAAATTCAAAGCATCCTGGTTTTTCAATTTAACTGGTAAATGGGTGTTAAATACAAAAGCTAAATTTGGATTTGTCGGCTATTACAATAAAGAAGTGGGTTATCCTCCTTTTGAGAGATTTTATCTGGGTGGTGACGGACTTTCGGGTTATGCACTGGACGGAAGAGAACTTATAGCCATGAGAGGTTATGGAAACAACTCTCTTACTCCAAAGACAGGACAAAACTATACCGGTGGAAATGTATATGATAAATACACTGTTGAATTACGTTACCCATTGTCACTCAACCCAAATGCAACCATTTACGGACTTGCTTTTGTTGAAGGTGGAAATGCATGGTCAAGTTTCAAGGAATATAACCCGTTTAACATGTATAAATCTGCCGGATTCGGTGTCAGAATCTTCTTACCTATGTTTGGAATGCTTGGTTTAGACTGGGGTTATGGATTCGATAAAGTACCCGGTTTCATTGATGCTTCAGGAGGTCAGTTCCATTTCTCTATCAATCAATCTATTGATTAATTATTATAAAGAAAAATTTCTGGCACATTATTTGCAAAACCTAATACATAAATTTAAAATTTTAATATCATGAAGAAAATATTTTTTAGTTTACTTTTTTTACTCTTTATAACAGGAGTGAGTTATTCGCAAAAATATGCATATGTCGACTCTGAATATATTATGGATAATATTCCTGAATACAAAGATGCACAATCAGAAATCGACGCTTTATCCAAACAATGGCAAAAAGAGATTGAGCAAAAATTCAAAGAAATCGACAACCTTTACAAATCATTCCAGGCTGAATCTGTACTTTTGCCTGAAGAAGTGAAGAAAAAAAGAGAAAACGAAATCATTGCATCAGAAAAAGAAGCAAAAGATTTACAGAAAAAAAGATTTGGTAAAGATGGCGATTTATATAAAAGACGTCAGGATCTGGTAAAGCCACTGCAGGATAAGGTTTACAATGCCATCGAAAAAAGAGCACAGGATAAAAATTACATCTTTGTTTTTGATAAAGCCGGTAGCCTGAGCATAATGTATGCTGATGCAAAATATGACATCAGTGATGATATATTAAATGATTTAGGATATAAACTCAATAAAGCAGCAACAAAAACCACAAATACAAATACGAACACAAATACGAATACAGATTCAAAACAAACAACACCTTCACCCCGCAATCCAAATCAAAGACAGGGAGAGAGAAAATAATAGAAATATTATCAATTTTTAAAAGGATGTAATATTTTAATTTATTAATTTTTATATCTTTGCAAGCGGAAATTTATTAATAAAAACACAATAAAAAAATGAAAAACGTTTTAAAAATCATTCTTATTATAGGTATTTTTAGCATGCCTTTGTTTTCAAACGCACAAAAAGCTATTAAACTAGGTCATATCAATTCTAATGACTTATTAAAAATTATGCCGGGTCGTGATTCTGCTCAGAAAGTGTTGGAAAAACATGCTAAAGAACTGGAAACTACCTTAAAAGGAATGCAAAATGAGTTAGAAACCAGGTACCAGGAATTTACTACCAATCAATCTCAAATGTCGGAATTGATTAAACAAACCAAAACCAAAGAATTGCAGGATATGCAGGCAAGAATTCAGGATTTTCAGGACAATGCCCAAAAAGATTATCAGGATAAAGAAAAAAAATTATTGACTCCCATCATCGATAAAGCTAAGAAAGCCATTGAAGATGTAGCCTCCGAAAATAAATATTCTTATATTTTTGACAGCGGGGTAGGTAGTTTACTCTATCAGGATGCAAGTGATGATATTTTACCTATGGTTAAGAAAAAATTAAATTTAAAATAAAAAAATTAAAGCTGTCTTATGGCAGCTTTTTTTATACTAAGGTGTTAAATTTAGGTTAATTCAAATTTTGCCTTTTCTTCTTTTGTAACTTTGAAAAATTAAAAAATATTTTTATGAAAAGAATAACTCTGATAGTATCTTGTTTATTAATAATCAGTTACTGTTTTTCACAAACTTCAGCACCAAAATCAAAAAAACTACCTTCAGTAACCATTAAAACCGTTGATGGGAAGACAATTAAAACATCCGATATTTCAAACAACGGTAAACCAATCATTATCAGTTTCTGGGCATTATGGTGCAAACCCTGTCAAAAAGAATTATCCACCATTGCAGAAGTATACGATGAATGGCAAAAAGAAACCGGAGTTAAATTAGTAGCCGTTTCAATTGATGATGCACGTTCATCAGCCAGAGTGTTACCTACTGTAAATGGTAACAATTGGTCTTATGAAGTTTTACTGGACGTAAATGGTGATTTTAAAAGAGCCATGAATGTAAACATGATTCCACATACATTTCTACTGAATGGTAATGGCGAAATCGTCTGGCAACACACATCATTTGCTGAAGGCAGCGAACTGGAACTGATAGAATTGGTCAGAAAACTTAATAGAGGTGAAGATATTTCAGAAAAGAAATAATTCAGTTTTTCCTGATTTAATTTTGATGATTTATTACATTAGTAAATTTAATTATTTCTTATATAGCTATAAATACTTTATCATAAGTTATAAACCGGAATAAAAAAAACGAACCTTTTAAAATCCACTTCTCTTATTATCATTTGAAAATAAAAAAAACCAAAAGATGAATATTAAATTACTGATTAGAGGTCTGAAAATCATAATTTTTATTGGATGCTTCCCAATGCTTGGATTATCTCAAAACTTCTTAAATTCAGGAAGTGTACAGGGAAATTTTCAGCTAGATGCACAATATTACCAAAAGGACAGTGCGATAGGTGCCAATGAGGTTTCTGAAAAAATGCTGATGAATGCTTTTGCCAATATTATTTATACCAATGGCAATTTTAGTACCGGCCTGAGATACGAAAGCTATCGCAATCCAATGTTGGGTTTCGACAATCGTTACAAAGGCAGTGGAATAGCATACCGCTATGCCACTTATAAAGCAGATGAGTTTGAAATTACAGTAGGTAATTTTTACGAACAATTTGGCAGTGGTATGATTTTCAGAAGTTACGAGGAAAGAAACCTGGGTTATGACAATGCCATGGATGGTATCCGTGTTAAATTTAATCCTATTCAGGGTATATTATTAAAGGCTATTATAGGTACGCAACGTTTCTTTTGGGATGTAGGACCCGGTATTGTAAGAGGTGGTGATGCTGAATTTGCTATTAACGAATTTATTCCTAGCTTTTCTGAAAGCAAAACAAGAGTAACCATAGGTGGAAGCGTAATAAGCAAATACCAGCCCACAGAGGAAATATTGTACGATGTTACAAAAATGTATAATTTGCCTGAAAATGTTGCTGCTTTTGCAGGAAGAATGAATGTTTCGAGAGGAAAAATAAATATAAATGCTGAATATGCTTACAAAAGTAATGATCCAAATGCTCAGAACAACTATATTTACAGACATGGTGAAGCTTTATTAGTTTCAGCTGCATACTCAAAAAAAGGATTAGGAATCATTTTATCTGGTAAACGTGTTGACAATATGGCTTTTAAATCAAGAAGAACAGAAGCCGGAAATATGTTAAATGTCAATTATTTACCTACCTTAACCAAACAACATGCCTACAGTCTTTCGGCCATTTATCCATACGCTACCCAACCCAACGGAGAAATGGGAGTTCAGGGTGAAATCGTATATTCAATTCCTAAAAACACTTTACTGGGTGGCAAGTATGGCACAGAAGTCAAATTGAATTATTCAAGAGCCAACTCAATAGAAAACGATACTTCAGGTTTAAATATTACCGGTTATCAGGGAGGTTCAAAAGGTTATACATCAGGATTTTTAAAATTTGGTGATCAGTTATACTTTCAGGACTTTAATATAGAAATTTCAAAAAAAATCAATAACCGGATTAAAGGATCACTCTCCTGGGTTAATTTGATATATAATCAGGCAGTTATTGAAGGTCATCCAGGTTTACCTACAGTATATGCCAATGTTTTAATAGCAGATGTAAATTATAAAATTACCCCGCTAAAATCTTTAAGAACAGAAATTCAGTTTTTAAGTACTCAACAGGATGAAGGAAACTGGATAATGGGAATGCTGGAATATTCTATCGCACCTCAATGGTTTTTCTCTGTTTCTGATCAATATAATTATGGAAATGAAATAGATGCAAAAAAAATTCATTATTATAACCTCGGATTTGGCTTTAACAGAAATTCAAGCAGGGTTCAAATGTCGTATGGAAAACAACGTGAAGGTATATTATGTGTTGGAGGTGTTTGTAGGCAAGTTCCTGCAGCTTATGGACTTAACATTACAATTACCAGTAGTTTTTAATTTTTAATTTCGTTATATCATGAAAAATATATTTTTAATATTTCTGTTTATTGCTTCTGTTTTTCTTTTATCCTGTGATAAAATTGAGGATCCGTTTATTCCTCTTCCTCAAAAAGACTGGTATGGAAAAAGAGTATTAATTGAAGATTATACCGGTCATACCTGCATTAATTGTCCTGCTGCAGCGGTTATAGCTGCAAATATTAAAGCTTTGTACGGAGAAAAGCTTATTATTATATCAGTACATGCTGATTATTTTGCTAAACCTGTAACAGGTTTTCCTGAAGATTTCAGAACAACAGCCGGTGAAATCTGGTATAAGTTTTTCGGAGTCCCAAATAACCCTAAAGGTATGATTAACAGAAAAGGAGTCTTAAATAAACCAACTATATTGGATCCTGGTGGCTGGGCCTCCATGGTAGGTAATGTAATGTCAGAAATTCCTGAAGTAGATATTGAAATTACACCTGATTATGATACAACAACAAGGATATTAAAAGGAAGTGTTAAAACTAAATTTCTAAAAACAATCAGAAAAAAATTAAAATTACAGCTCGTTATAACTGAAGATAGTATTATTGCTCCACAAAAAAATGGGACAACTACTATTGTTGATTATGTTCATCGTCATGTAATGAGAGGAGATATAAACGGAAGCTGGGGCGAAGTTTTGACCAATGGCCAGAGTAATACGACTATTGATACTGAATTATCCAAGAATATGCAGTTTACTTTTGACCCTTCATGGAAAAGTAAACATTGTACAGTTGTTGCTTTTGTTTATGATGCCGATACTTATGAAATTCTTCAGGTGGCTGAAAAACATATTGAATAAAATCAAATTTGATATTACAAAATAAACTTATGACCCATTAAATGAAAGTTTTAAAGGATAAGATACGTTTTTTTAGGTATAATAGCAAAAAATGGTTGGTAGAAACTTCTAAAATAACTATTAATATTGATATATAGAAAAGTTTATTGAAACGAATTTCAATAAACTTTTTTTATATGAAAAATACTAAGAAAAAACGATG